>CAUJEL010000039.1 GCA_963169875.1 Candidatus Zhuqueibacterota bacterium | reverse complement strand
CATCCTGCGACGGATAGTAGGTGTACGGCCGGCCGCTGTGATACTGGCCGACCAGGTTGATGTCGATGTCATGAGGCAGATCGAAAAGCAGATCCACCTTAAAGGTGTGGCGCTGATCCCAGCTCAGGTAAAAAGGCGAGTTGGCCACCGGGAATCCCCATTGGGCGTAGTTGAGGCCCTGGCTCTCATATTCACTCAATCCCTTGGCATTCATCAGGGTGTAGGAGAGGCTGCCGGTGACCCAGGCGCCTTTTTCGCGGCTGAGGAGGAATTCAAAACCGGTGGCTGTGGCATAGGGATTGTTGACGTATTCGGCGAATCCAAAATCGCCTGCAATACGACTGTTGGCCGCCACAAAAGTTTTGGTGTCGATCTGGTCCGTCGTCTCCTTGCTAAAGTACAGCGCGGAAAGCACCAGGTTTTCATAGAGATTGTAACGGGCGCTGATTTCGAGGGCGCTGGTTTTTTCCGCCAGTAAATCCGGATTGCCGCGCAGCACCTTGACGCCGCGCTGCAGATCGACATTGTTCAAACCGGAATAGAGGTGGTCGAACAGGGGATATTGCACATAACGGCCCCAATTGATGAAGAAGAAACTCTTTTCCGTGAACGGAAAGGCGAACCCCAGGCGCGGACTGATATGGAACTGCTCCTTTGCCTTGACGTACGAGGTGATCTTTTCGACATATTCGTCGGGTCCCGCGGGTATCAACTCGATGGCCGGCCGGTTGGCGCGGGGATCGAGATAATCGATGCGAAGTCCCACGTTGATGACCGAGTGACTCTGCGGCGATTCGAATTTGTCCTGCAGATAAATGCTGCCCGATCTCGGAAAGTAGCGGTAATCACTGCTGTAATTCAGCAGTGGCTGCTCAATGATCGGCTTGCCGAAATAGGTGAGCTGCGGTTCCATTTTGCGAATCACGGCATTGACTTCATGATATTTGTATTCCGCGCCCGCCTTAAAAATGTGCGCTGGATGCCACTGATGGGTCACGTCCGCTTTCAGGGAGGTGATGTTCTGCTTCATGTCCGCCCACCAGATACGATCCCCTTTTACGACATAGAGCATGTAAAAATCGTATTCGAACGGATCACCTTTGACCGAATCCACCAAGCCGCGGCCTATGCGGGCATTGAGATAATTATGATTCAAAGTGACCGAATAAAAAGAGTTCTGTGACAATGTGTGGGTCCAGTTCAAAGATCCTATGATACCGGTTGTGGCCCGTTGGGGCAAACCGTCCAGGTTGTAACGCCAGCTGAATTCGTAATCGCGCCAGCGGTCGAGCGCATACATCAGCTGGGCCGTGAGACGCTGTTCGCCGCTGAACAGCCAGTCGATTTTGCCGAGTCCCGACAGTCCTTTCTGCATCGGGCTTTTGAAAAAATACTGCATATCCTGCCACCACCGTGTATCGCTCAGGATGACATTATTGGCCCAAAAATAGTGCCCCTTGCCGCGGAGCAACGGGCCTGCGAAGGTTAATTCCGCATCTGTGGTTTTGCTGACCTGCGTGCCGCCGAAAAGGTTGTCCTTGTCGGCGCGCAGCTCCAGTTGATGGCTGTCGCCGCCGCTTCTGGAGATGACGTTGACGATGCCGGAGAGCGCATTGCCGTACTCGGCATCAACGCCGCCGGTTTTGACACTGACCTGGGAGATGGCGCTTTTGGGCACCTGCATGCTCAAACCGCCCTGGATGACATTCTGCATGGAGGCCCCATCCACCAGGTAGTGCACTTCGCGGATTTTGCCGCCGCGCACATGGCCTTCCGTGGTGGTGCCGGGTTGCAGACCGACCACCTGATTGAAATGATCGATCGGCAGCTGCTCCAGCTGCTGGGCGCTGAAATCGTACGACGAACCCGTGATGTCCGTCTGGATGAGGGGCCGTTCGGCGGTGACTACCACGCCCTCCATCTCGATGGGGGCGCTGGAGAGGTCGATGTCGAGTTTGGCGCGCAGATCGGGCAAGATGGTCACCTGGTTGAACAACATGCTTCTGTAACCGAGCATGGTGACGCGGACCTGGTAGGTGCCGGCTTGAATGTTGGGGATTTTGAATTCGCCCTGTTCATCGGTCACCGCGCCCTGCTTGCTCTCCATGATCATGATGGTGGCGCCGGGGATGGGCTGACGCGTATCCCGGGCGCGGACCGTGCCTTCGAGGCGGCCGGTCGTGCTGGCGAAGAGGGCATGGCTTGTGCAAAATAACACAAGTGACGTGAGAATGAGCGGGCAATTCTTTCCGGGATCGAACATGTTTTTTCCGTTTCAGGATATGTACGCAGCAAGCTGAGCAATGCAGGTTCATCACATGGGTGGAGTTCCGGCGCGGAATCTATGCCATTAAATGCAAGATACAAAAGCAGTTTCTGAAAATCAACAGGGTTTTATCGGCTGGATGAATTTTTTCAGCCTCTTTTTATGTTGACTTTTTGCCAGTAATAGATTATTTTTATTTCTATTAACTTATTGGCAGCTGAGAGGGACAGCTCGCGCGATTTAAAATTTTCTCTTAGAGGATCTAATCAATCACGAAATGCTTAATAGAAATTGCGAGAATGGTATGCTGGGTGTAGAAGAAAAAGTGGTTGTCATTACGGGCGGATCGCGTGGAATCGGCCGCGCCGCGGCGCTGTTGTTCGCCTGCCATGAGGCAAAAGTGGTGATTAATTTCAATGCGCATCCCCACGCGGCGCAGCAGGCCCTGGATGAAATACTCGCCACAGGCGGGAGCGGCATGACCTATTGCTGCGATGTCAGCGACCGCCAGGCGGTCGAGCAGATGATGCGCACGGTTTTCGAGACCTACGGGACGATCGACGTGCTGGTGAACAATGCGGGCGTGTGGCTGCATGCGCCCATCGAAAAAATGCCCTATGAAGTTTATAAACGCACGCTGGCCATCAATGTAGATGGCGTGATGCATTGCACCGAAGCCGTGGTGCCCTATATGATCCGGCAGGGGGGAGGCCGCATCATCAATATCGCTTCCACGGCCGGACAGCGCGGCGAGCCCTTTTATTCACCCTATGCGGCCAGCAAAGGCGCGGTCATCAGTATGACCAAATCGCATGCGGTTGAGCTGGCGCAGCACAATATTCTGGTGAATTGCGTGGCGCCCGGGTGGGTACACACCGAGATGTCCGCGGATGCGCTGGTGGCGGAGCAGGACACAATCCTGCGCACCATTCCGCTCAAACGCGCCGGCCAGCCCGAAGAGATCGCCTGGCCGATTCTGTTCCTCGCCTCCGCGGGTGCGACCTATATGACCGGCGAGATCCTGAATGTCAACGGCGGCTCGGTGCTGTGCGGGTGAAAGGGGCTTGACTTACGCACTATGTCCATCACCTGGCAGAAATATTTCCCCGGCAAGCTGCCGCATGATGTGCTACAGGATTTGCTGCAGCGCTATACGATGGCGGATGATCGCACCATCCTGGGTGCGCGCCTCGGCGAAGATGCCACGGCCATCGACATGGGCGATAAGATTTTACTCGCCAAAACCGATCCCATCACCTTTACCTCCGCGGACGCGGGTTACTATGCCGTTCATGTCAATGCCAACGATATCTACTGCCTCGGCGGCCGGCCGCAGTGGTTCCTGGCCACCTTGCTGCTCCCGGAATATAACACCACGCCAGAATTGGTTGAATCTCTTTTTGCCCGGATCCATGCCACCTGTCAGGCGGAGGGTATTGCCTATTGCGGCGGCCATACCGAGGTGACGCTGGGCCTGGAGCGGCCCATCGTCATCGGTCACATGCTGGGCGAAGTATTCAAAGATCGGCTCATCGACAAGCGTTCCATTCAACCCGGCGACCGTCTCATCCTCGCCCGCGAAGCGCCGCTGGAGGCCACGGCGCTCATCGCCCGCGCGCGCCCGGAGGAGCTGGCGCGGCACTATGGCGATGAGTTTGTCGAACGCAGCAAAAATCTGCTGATCGACCCCGGCATCAGCATCCGGCCCCTCTATGAGATCGTGCGGCAGCATGCCGGTGTGCACGGTCTGCACGATCCCACCGATGGGGGCGTTTGGACGGCGATCGTCGAACTCTGCCGGGCGGCGGACCTGGGCATCGTGGTTCAGGAGGAGAATATCCCCATATTGCCGGAGGGAAAGCTGATTTGCGACCATTTTGGCCTCGATCCGCTGGGATGCCTCGCCTCCGGGAGCCTCTTGATCGCTGTCGCCGCGCCCACCGCAGCGGCGTTGATCGCTGCATACGCCAACGCAGGCATATGCGCAGCGGATATCGGCGGGTTCAGCGCAGCCACCAAAACGCCATTGGTTCAGAGCGCCGAGGGTGTGCGCCGCTTGCACCCTCTGGAGCAAGATGAGATCGTGCGGATTTTACATTAAAAAAATCTTGCAATAGTTCTAATTTTTTAGTAATTTAATCAGATATATCATTTTTTTTAGCCGGAAATTATGTTTCAAGACCTCTCCGACAAGCTGGAAGCGGTCCTGCACAAGCTTCGCGGGCAGGGCAAGCTGAATGAAAAAAATATTTCCGAGAGCATGCGTGAGATCCGGCGCGTTCTTCTCGAAGCCGACGTCAACTACAAGGTCGCCAGGCAGTTCATTGCCGACGTCGAGCAAAAAGCCCTGGGCCAGGAAGTCATGCGCAGCATCACGCCGGGCCAGCTGGTGGTCAAAATCATTTATGATGAATTGACCCTGCTTTTGGGCGAGAAGGAAGCGCCGCTGGTTTTCGGGCATACGCTGCCCAACGTGATCATGCTGGTTGGCTTGCAGGGATCGGGCAAGACCACCTTTGCCGGCAAGTTGAGCCGGGTGCTGCGCAAAAAAGGGCGGACGCCTCTTCTGGTGGCGGCGGATATCTACCGGCCCGCGGCCATTGAGCAGCTCAAAGTGCTTGGCGCCAGCTTGAGTATTCCGGTCTACAGCGAAGAAAGCCGTGACGCGGTCCGGATCGCGGTGAACGCCCTGGACCACGCCCGCAAGAACATGCTCGACACCGCGATCATTGACACGGCGGGACGATTGCACATCGACGCCGAGATGATGGACGAGGTGGCGCGCATCAAAGCGGCCACGGAACCCGGTGAAATTCTTTTTGTCGCCGACAGCATGACAGGCCAGGATGTGGTCACCACAGCGCAGGCCTTTCTGCAGCAGCTGGATTTCACGGGTGTCGTGCTGACCAAAATGGACGGCGATGCCCGCGGCGGCGCCGCTCTTTCCATTCGAGCGGTCACCGGCAAGCCGATCAAGTTTGTCAGTGTTGGCGAAAAACTGGACCAGCTGGAAACGTTTCACCCCGACCGCATGGCCTCCCGGATTCTCGGCATGGGCGATGTGGTGTCGCTGGTCGAAAAAGCGCAAGAAGCAGTCGATCTGGAAAACGCGGTGCGGCTTGAAAAAAAGCTGCGCCGACAAGAATTTACCCTCGAAGATTTTCTTGATCAGCTGCAGCAAATCAAACGCATGGGGCCCTTGCAGGAAATTATGGCCATGATTCCCGGCGCCCAAGCCAAGGCCTTTAAAGGGTTACAGGTGGATGAGAGCGCTCTGGTGCGTGTGGAAGCGATCATCAACTCCATGACGCTCCAGGAAAGAAACAATCCGAATATTCTCAACGGCAGCCGGCGCAAGCGCATCGCCCACGGCAGTGGGACCAGCGTCCAGGATGTCAATAAAGTGTTGAATCAATTCAACATGATTCAAAAGATGATGAAAGCGATGAAACCCGGAAGCGGCAGAAATATGCGCCTGCCGCGAGGATTCTAAACAAAGGAGATTTATCTTGGCTGTCAAGTTAAGGTTACGCCGTATTGGTAAGAAGAAACAGCCTTTTTACCGTATCGTTGCCATCGATTCCAGAGCCCCTCGCGACGGCTCGTATCTGGATAAAATCGGTCACTACAATCCCATCACCCATCCGGCCGAAATATTGATCGACCGCGCCAAGGCCTTTCAGTGGCTGAACAACGGCGCTGTGCCGTCTGATACGGTCAACAGCCTGCTGCGTCGTGAAGGCATTCTCCATGAATGGGACTTGCGCAAACGCGGTATGAACGACGAACAGGTCGCTGCTGAATTGGTCAAGTGGCAGGAAATGCAGGAACAGCGTGCAAAACGCCGCGAAGCCAAAGAGGCCATGCAGAAACGCGAGAGCGAGAAGAAAAAAGAGAGCGAAAAGCCCGAGGAAGCACCCGCGGCCAAAGCAGCCCAACCAGCAGCAGCTGCTGCAGCGCCGGTTGCAGCCGTTGCTGAGACGCCGGCTGAGCCCGTTGTTGAAACAGCGGCCGAGCCAACGGCTGAACCCGTCGCTGAAAAACCGGCTGAACCCGTTGTTGAAACAGTGGCCGAGCCCGTCGTCGAAACAGTGGCCGAGCCCGTTGTCGAAACACCGGCTGAACCCGCGGCCGAAGAAAAACCCGCGGAACCAGCCCCTGAAGCTTGATCCAGGCGATAGCGAATTATTATGACGGATGAATCAGGCAGTAGACGCCGCATTCCGGATTATGTAGTGATCGGTCAGGTGCGGCGTCCGCATGGCGTCCGCGGGGTGCTGCGCGTGGCATCCATGACCGAAGATCCGCAACGCTACCGGCTTCTCGAACAGGTTTTCCTGAGCCGGGGCGATGATCAACGCACGCTGTTCTCGATTGAAAAGGTCGAGATTGCCCATGACGCCATTCTGCTGACGCTTCACGAAATCGACAACCGCGATCGCGCGGATGAATGGCGCGAAGCCTGGGTCGAAATCCCCGGCGAGCAAATACTCCCGCTCGAAGAAGGTCAGCATTATCTCTTCGAGATCGTCGGATTGCAGGTTCAATCCGAGGATGGGGAAAACCTCGGCACTGTCGTCGACATCCTCCGCAATCCGGCGCACGATGTTTATGTGGTGAAGCAGGACGATCGCGAATTCATGGTGCCGGCTGTGCCCGAATTCATACGCCAGGTCGACAGCGAAAGCGGGATAATGATCATCCACCTGGTGGATGGATTACTGGAGCTATGAGGGAGTAGAAAGTGGAAATTCATGTTGTCGCGGCTTTTCCCAACCTGCTCTCCAGCGCCCTGAATGATTCGATTTTGAAGCGGGCGCAGGCGAAAAATCTGGTCAGTTTTCATTTTCACGATATACGCGATTATACCACGGATAAACATCATCAGGTGGATGATTATGGGTATGGCGGCGGCCCCGGCATGATCCTCAAACCGGAACCCATTTTTCGCTGCCTCGAAGATATATATGAAAAATTTGATTTAAAAGGCACACCTGTCACGCTCATGTCCGCGGCCGGTGAAGTCTATACGCAGAAAAAAGCCATTGAATACTCTTTGCGCGAAAAGATGGTGTTGCTCTGCGGACATTATAAAGGCATTGACGAACGCGTCATCACGACCTGGGTGGGTGAAGAGATCTCCATCGGGGATTATATCCTCACCGGCGGCGAAATCGCAGCCATGGTCATCATCGATTCCGTCGTCCGTCTCTTGCCCGGCGCCATCAGCGACATTGATTCCGCCGAAACCGATTCTTTTCAGTCCGGTCTTTTGGATCACCCTCATTACACCCGGCCGGCTGAATTTAAGGGCTTGAAAGTGCCGGATGTTTTGCTCTCCGGGAATCATGCAGACATCGACAATTGGCGGCTGCAGCAGTCTCTGCAGCGCACCAGACAGCAGCGCCCGGATTTGTACGAAAAATATAATCTCATGTATTGATATTAAACCCTCTTGTTGAGGAGGTTCCAGGTATGAACAAATTAGATCTTGTTGCAGCATCCCAAATGAAGAGCGATATTCCAACCTTCAGCCCCGGCGATACGGTCGCGGTGCATGTGAAGGTGGTGGAAGGCGATAAAGAACGCATCCAGGTTTTCCAGGGTGTGGTCATCAACCGCAAGGGCGCCGGTGTCAACGCGACCTTTACCGTGCGCAAGATTTCGGAAGGCATTGGCGTGGAGCGTATTTTTCCGCTGCACTCGCCCAATATCGCCAAAATCGAGAACCTGCGCGAAGGTAAAGTGCGCCGCGCCAAGCTCTTTTACCTGCGCAGCCTGCGCGGCAAAGCCGCCCGCATCGACGAAAAGCGCAGCCAGTAATTATTTTCTTTTATTTTTCAGCCTTGAGTAGTTTTTGCCTGAAAAAATTAACGAGTCCGTTACTTCTCTGGTTTGCGGCCTATTTTAAGCCATTGTTTTTATGAACAATGGCTTTTTTTTGGAAAAGAATGAATGCGTTCACTCCAATATCCACCACCTTCACGCATCACACGAATAACAACGATACCTGACTTTTGAATAATTATTCCTGCGATTCGTGATTGAAGCTTTTTGGCCTGTTCTATTCATAAACCGCCGAGAGCGCCGAGGCCGCCGAGCTGTATTTATTATGATTATCGATAAGTTTTTGATTCGTATTTTATCTCAGTCATCAAACTTGTTATCGATGGCAATCTTATGTTTTTCTATTCTTTGCGTACCTCTGCGCCCTCTGCGGTGAATAATTCAGGTTAGAATGGACTCATGAATTCTTCTCAGAATTATGTTGACCATCATTTGAGAATTTTATAATTTACAGATCATTCTTTTTTAAAAAAAACTTCCAGAGCACAGATACCAGTGCAGAGCCGTGAAGCGGTAAAAGCCAGTCGCCGCACTTATCCAGCACTGCGCCCTGGTGATTGACATCGCGCTGAACAGCTTTATGATCTTGTCAGGGAGAAATGATATGGCTACGCTGCAGAAACGTACGCTCACGGAAGTGTTCCGCACGGCGGTTCATAATTACACGCAGGGAACCGCCTTTGCCTTTGTAGATGAAAGACCGTTTACATTTGCCGAAATTGATCAGCAGGTGCGCGCGCTTTCGGCTGCGTTGCGAAAACGCGGTATCGGCCGCGGCGACCGCATCGCTCTGCTCGGCGATAATTCCCCGCAGTGGTGCATCGCTTACCTGGCGGTCACGCAGATGGGCGCCGTGATTGTCCCCATATTGCCGGACTTTCACAAATCCGAAGTGCATCATATCGTGCGCAATTCAGGCGCCAAAGGCTTGTTCGTCTCCAGCAAACTTGTGCACAAAGTTGCCGAATTGTATCACAAGGATCTCGAGGTTGTCGTTTCTCTGGACGACCAGCCGCTGGAACAAACCAGTCTGGAATGGGAGCGCCTCGCGGACCTGTTGGCGGGCATGGGTGGTCCCAAAAAGCACAGGGAGATACCTGTGGAATCTGATCCGGAGGAAGATGATCTCGCGGAAATCCTCTACACCTCTGGCACCACCGGCCATTCCAAGGGCGTCATGCTCAGGCACAGGAATATCGTCAGCAATGCGCTGGCAGCGCTGCAGGCCATCGAAATCACGCATGCGGACCGGCTGCTCTCCATCCTGCCCCTGTCCCATGCCTATCAATGCACTTGTGGTTTCATCGCCCCGTTCGTCCACGGCGCCGCCATCTATTTCATCAAGGGCCTGCCGACGGCGCAGACACTGCTGCCGGCTCTGCCAAAGGTCAAACCGACCATCATCCTCTCGGTGCCGTTGATCATGGATAAAATCTACAAGAAGAAAGTGATCGCGGAGATCAATGCCAAAGCCTTTTCCAAAGTCCTTTATCGCATCAATCCCATGCAAAAAGTGGTGCACAAGATCGCGGGCAAACGGCTCTATCAGGCATTTGGCGGTGAGCTGCGGCTGATGGTGTTCGGCGGCGCGGCAACCCCGCCCGATGTGGAAGCTTTTCTCACCGAAGGCGGTTTCCCCTATACCACCGGATACGGATTGACCGAAGCCTCGCCGCTGCTGACCGTGAATCCTCCGGGCAAAGTGAAACAGCAATCCGCCGGAACCGTGGTGCCGGGTGTGCGTCTGGAAATCGTGGAAAAAGATCCGCTCACGAGCATCGGCGAGATTGTCGCCAAGGGTGAGAATATCATGCAGGGCTATTATCGCAATGAAGAGGCGACCAAAAATACCTTCACCTCCGATGGCTGGCTCATCACTGGCGATAAAGGCTACATCGATGAAGAGGGGTATCTGTTCATCAAGGGGCGTTCGAAAAATATCATTGTGGGGCCGAGCGGGGAGAACATCTATCCCGAGGAGATCGAGTTTCACCTCTCGCAATCGCCTTTTGTGCTGGAATCTCTGGTCTATGAGAATGCGGGCCGCATCGTCGCGCGCGTCCATCTTGATGCCGATGCTCTGGAACAGGCGTATCACCTCTCAACCCTGGACGGCTCCGAAGCGGCCAAGATGGTGGAAAAAGTCCTGGAATCCATCCGCGCGGATGTCAACGGCAAGGTGGCTGCCTATTCCCGCATCCATCGCATGATCGAACAACCGGAAGAATTTGAAAAAACGCCGACCAAAAAAATCAAACGCTATCTCTATACCAATTAAATAAAAAAAAAGTTCGAAAAGGTGCTCTCTTCGAACTTTTTTATATGCAAAAAATGGCTGGAAAAATTATTTGTAATTCTGAACCATATTCTTGAGGCCTTCTTCAAAGACAACGGCGATTTTGCGCGATTCCAGAACCTTCACCACGACACCGAGGCCAAATTTATCGTGTTGAATGACATCGTTTTCGGTGTAGCCCTGATTCATGGCGTAGACCACCGCTTTTTCCGGATCGGCTTGCGCCAGCATCTTGTTCCATTTCTTGGATTCGCGCGCTTCCGGCGTCAGTTTGGCTTTTTTCGCCTTTTTCAGCTTGGCCATCTTTTTAAGAAGTTTGGGATCCGGTGGGTGAAAACGGTGCAGGCTTGAGCACGCTTTGCACATGACCCGAACCATCTCTTCACTCTTTATGGCAACGACCACATGTACTGTCGCGTTTTTGCACTTTTTGCAAAGCGCTTCGACTTCTACACCGATCTCGAGTTTCTTTTTACTCAGCATGTTTCATCCTTTTATGAAATTCTGCTCATTTCTATTTAAAGTACGGATTATTTACGAAATAATCAAGGATTACTTATCGCGTTCTTTACTTCTCAAGCTATCCTGTCATGGTCATGGAGGATGATGTGCACATCAAGCGTTGGATGCATGCTGTTTGTTCACAGTTGATTATTATCCTGTTTTGCTGCCCGGCCGGCGTGCCAGCAGCCCCGCCTGCATGGCAGTTTGTCCAGCTCAGCGATCTGCATATGGCTTCGCCTGAATCACAGCAGGATCTGCGCGCCGTGCTGGCCGACCTGAAATCGCTGGCACCTTCCCCGGATTTTCTCCTCGTCACCGGAGACGTCACCGACATGGGCACCGCGGCGGAGTTCCGCTTGTACAAGCAGATCATGGATTCAAGCGGCTTCGCCTACCATACCCTGCTCGGCAATCACGACAGCCGCTGGTCCGGCCTGCAGACCACCCAGATCGAGGCGCTGCTGGGCGCTCCGGTACAATTTGCCTTTGCGCACAAGAATACCCAAATCATCGGACTCAACAGCGCCCTGCCCCTGGAAGCCTGGGGCGATGTGGATCTGGCTCAGATAAATTGGCTGAGACAGCAGCTCGGCGCGGCGCCAATGGACGCGATCAGAATCGTGGCCCTGCACCACCCGCCGCGATTTCCACAAAGCAGTTATCTCTCGGACAACCCCGATTTTTACGCACTGCTCGATTCGTTCAGGGTCGCTCTGTGCCTGAACGGACACGGACACAGCAGCAAGGCATGGACGATGAACGGCCTGGCGCTGCAGATGGCGCCCGCGGTCATGAAGCAGCGCGGTTATGTGCGGGTGACCGTAGACGGTGATTTCACGCTGATCGAGAACCGTACAGTGGCTGCCGGAACCATCGCAAAGAGAAAGGTCGCCGCAAAGCCGGGGAATAGGCCTTCTCTGGAAGTACTATCGGTTCACCCGGGTGCGGCCCTCGAGATCGGGTTGGAGGCGGCGCCGGAATTTTTATCCGCTCAACCGCTTTGGGAACTGAGCCGAAACAATGGCCCCTGGATCCCGGTGGCAGTGGACTCCGCGATGGTGGCGGATACGCTCGCCCTGTGGCCGCTGGGATGGAACCAGGTGGCGATTCGCTGCCAAACATCACCGGGGCACTATGTGCAGCACAGCAGGGATTTTATATTGGAAGGCCCTTCGTGCCACGTGCTATGGTCGAGAGGGATTCAGGGGCGAATTCAGGCGGCGCCGCTGCTGCTGGACGGACGCCTCTATCTCGCCAGCGGCGATGGCCGGCTGCTGGCGCTGCATCCCGGCAGCGGGGACATTATTTGGGAACGGCCGCTGCAGGGCGGCATCATCAAGGGATTTTCTCAAGGCGGGGGGAGCCTGTTCACCGCGACTGCGCGCGGCGTGGTCAGCCGTCATGACGCGCAACAGGGCGTGGTCCTGTGGCAGAGAGCGCTGCCCGCCGCCATCACCGCGGCGCCGCGCTGGGCGGACAGCGACCTGTACGTGGGTACGGGGGACGGCGCGATGTACTGCCTCGATGCGAACGACGGCAGGGTTCGCTGGCGCTTCGCGGCGGGCGAGCATATCCAGGCGCAGCCCGTCTGTTATGACGGCATTCTATTTTTCGGCAGCTGGGACCGTCATTTTTATGCGCTGGATGCTCAGACCGGCAAGCTGGTGTGGAACCGGGAACTCGCTTCTTCGCGCTATTTCGCGCCCGCCACGCCAGCTCCGGCGGCGGCTGATGGCCGGGTGATTTTTGTGCGCGCAGCGCCCGCGCCCGGACTGGCCAGCGTGTTCGCCTGCAGCGCCGGTAGTGGTGCGGCGCTGTGGAGCGGCGACATCTCTTCCCATTATGCCGCGCCGCTCATCTGTAACGGCCGCGTGATCCTGGGCGGACTCGCCGGATTGCTTTATGCGGTGGATTTGCAAACCGGCGGGAAACTCTGGCAAGTCGAGACCGGGAGCGAGCTCTTTGACTCTTCTCCGGTTGCCGTCGGCGATGAGGTGTTCATCGCCACGATCAAGGGCGCCATCTGGCGCGTGGATATGCGGGACGGCCGGGTGCTGGGCCGCTACCAGGCCGGGCCTGGACTATTGTTCGCCACTTTGTGCGTGGATGAAAATGCGATCTATGCGGCGGATGTCAGTGGCAATGTGGTGGCGATTGCATACCATTAGGTGGAGGACAGAAAATAGGGTTATAGGGGTATAGAGAAATAAGGGGTTAGGGGGATAGCGGCCCATTTGCAGCAGTCAGTTGATAGTGATTTCGGATTTCGGGAAATTATGAAATCAAAATTCCTGATTCCGAAATTTATTCTGTGTCTTCTGTGGTCTATCGTCTTTTGCTCGCAGAATCAGGGACTGGCAAGCTGCAACCTGCCAATCGCCCGAGCTTTCCTTATTTCCCTATTCACCTTTGTCCCCCAGCTCCCCACTGAGGTGCTCCAGATAGAGCTTGCGAAACGCACCTTCTATTTCATCCCGCACCCGGCGGTACTCGCTCAGGACGTATTCTTCAGAGCCCGTCACAATCGCCGGATCATCGAATCCGATGTGCAATCTATTACGGACGCTGCCGAGGAAAACCGGACATACCTCCCGGGCATGATCGCAGACCGTGATGACATAATCGAATGAATCATTGACAAAGAGATCGGCTTTTTTCGGCACGCCGCTGGAGATGTCGATACCCTTTTCCTGCATCACGCGGACGGCGAATGGATTAACTGTCTGCGCCGGTTCAGTGCCCGCGGAATAGACCTGCAGACGGCTGTCGAAGGATTTCAGCCAGCCTTCCGCCATCTGGCTGCGGCAGGAGTTGCCGGTGCACAATATGAGAATTTTCATCACAGAAATATCCTTTTGTTTATACCTAAACTGCGCGATTGCCTTAACCTTGCGAAGGTTCCCAACCTTCACAAGGTTGCCTTTTGTGCACCAATCGCTCAATTTAGGTTATCTATTGATTACCTGCGCACATGGGTCCTGGTCGATGATGTACAGAACGATTCTGTCCACTCTTTGCTCCGTGTCGGGCGTCTGTCCTTTGATGATGCCAAATCATCCCTGCAAAAACGCCGTGTAGATGAAATAGACGCCGCCCAATAAAACCAGCACGCCAGCGCCTTTTTTGATCCAGGCTGTCGTCCGCGATTGTGAGCTCCAATTCAGGTAATCCTGCACCCAGTGACCCAATCCGCCCGCCAGGGCGATGACGGCGCTGTGACCGATGCCGAAGGCGAGGATGAGCAATACCGGCTTGAGCCAGCCGCTCTGCGCCAGGGTGAAGACAATCCCCAACACCGGCGCCATGTAGGCGAAGGTGCAGGGCCCGAGTCCGATGCCGAACAGCAGCCCCAGCCCCAGGGCGCCCCAGTAACCCGATTTGCCGGACGAGAGCGGCAGACTGCTCCAGTTCAGGGAGATGACATCGAGCAGATAGAGTCCCATGACGATGAAAATGATCGCGACGAGGATATTCCCCCAGATGCCCACATCGCCGATCAGGCGGCCCAATGAGGCGGTGACGACCCCCACCAAAGCAATGGTGATCAAAATGCCCAGCGCGAACACCAGGGCCAGCAGGAAGGATTGGCCGGTGGTTTTCGTCTCGCGGCTGGTGATATAGCCGATGATGAGCGGAATGCTGGAGAGATGGCAGGGGCTGAGTAAAATACTTGCCACACCCCAAAGCAGCGAGGCGAACAAGGCCAGACTGAAACTGGCGGCCAGGAGTCCGCTGAGATAATTGAAGAGGGTGTCGATCACGTTTTGCTTTCCTTTTTCAGGGGTTTCAGGCCATGCGATTGCAGCAGCTTGTCAATCTCTTCCTCCGGATAGAATCCTTCATGACGAAAGATTTCGGCGCCTCCGGCATCGAGAAACACCTGCGTGGGGATGAGGCGGACCTTGTACTGTTCGGCATATTTTTTCTGATCCGCTTTCCAGACATCGTAAAATACCAACTTGATCTGGTCTCCGTATTTTTCCTCGATGGCCTTCATCACCGGTTGCATGGCCTTGCAGGGGATGCAGTTGACCGAGCCCAGTTCGATAAAAGTCACTTTGGCTGGACTCTTATCCACACCGGCCGGCGCTGCTTTATCATCCGCTTTGCTTCCTTCGCAGAACCAGAGCGCGGTGATGGACAACAGGACGAGCACTAAAATGGTTCGTTTCATGAGGCACTCCCGGTTATTGGTAATATTTTTGTTTAAACCACAAGGCGACGTTGACCAGCGCAATAAGCACCGGCACTTCCACCAGGGGACCGATCACGGCGGCAAACGCTTCACCGCTGTTGATGCCAAAGACGGCGATGGCAACGGCGATGGCCAGTTCGAAATTATTGCTGGATGCCGTAAAAGATAATGTCGCTGATCGTTTATAATCCGCCCCGGCGCGATGGCTCATATAAAATGAGACCAGAAACATGAGCACAAAATAGATGATCAATGGCACCGCAATGCGCAGAACATCCAGGGGCAGGCGGACGATGTATTCGCCTTTCAGCGTGAACATGACAAAAATAGTGAACAGCAAGGCGATGAGCGTCAGAGGACTGATTTTGGGGATAAAGTGTTCATGGTACCAGGCTTTATCTTTGATGCGGATCAGCACAAATCGCGTCAGCATGCCGGCGATGAAGGGGATGCCCAGGTAGATGAATACGCTTTTGGCGATTTCCGCGATGGTGATGTGCACCTCCATGCCCTTGAGACCGAGCAGCGGAGGCAAAACCGTGATAAAAATCCAGGCATAGAGGGAATAAAAGAAAACCTGAAAGATGGAATTAAACGCCACCAGTCCGGCGCAATACTCGGTGTCCCCTTGTGCCAGGTCGTTCCAGACGATCACCATGGCGATGCAGCGGGCCAGACCGATGAGGATGAGCCCGACCATATATTCGGGATAGTCGCGCAGAAAAAGAATGGCGAGAAAAAACATCAGAATCGGACCGACAATCCAGTTTTGTACCAGGGACAGGGCGAGTACTTTGTAGTTGCGAAAAACCTTGCCCAGCTCTTCATAGCGCACTTTGGCCAGGGGCGGGTACATCATCAGGATGAGACCGATGGCGATGGGAATGTTGGTGGTCCCGGATTTGAACTGATCCCAAAAACCTGCCATGCCCGGGAAGAGCCAGCCGAGCAGGACACCTGTGAACATGGTGAGAAAAATCCACAGGGTCAGGTAACGGTCCATGAGGGACAATTTATTGGCAGTGCCCAATTATTATCCTCCAAAATGAACATCAAGTTTCACAGTATCACATGGCTTTGTATGCCGTTATGGCCGCGGAGACGATATATTCATCGATATTGTGTTGCGGCGCCCATTCGCGGATGAACGTGCGGCTCTCATCCCTGGGTTTGATTTCGATCCGGACGAATCCGGCGTCGGCGAGCAGCAGTTCCAACTCGCGAATCGTCAGCGCGCCCGCAGCGCAGCCCGCATAGAGATCAAGATTCAGTCGCAGCTCCAGCGGCAAGTCCGCTGTGGCGACTACATCGGAGATGGCGAGGCGGCCGCCCGGCTTGAGCACGCGAAAGGCTTCCCGGAAGACCGCCGCCTTGTCCGGGGAGAGGTTGATGGCGCAGTTGGAGATGATGACATCGACGATTCCATCGGCCACGGGCATGGCTTCCATTTCGCCGAGGCGGAACGAGACATTCGCATATCCTTCCGCGCGCGCGCTGGCCCGGGCTTGTGATACCATCTCGGGGAGCATGTCCACACCGATGACGAAACCCTCTGTGCCCACCTGACGGGCGGCGAGAAAGCTGTCCAGTCCGGGCCCGCTACCGAGATCGAGCACGGTCTCGCCTGGTTTCA
>CAUJEL010000038.1 GCA_963169875.1 Candidatus Zhuqueibacterota bacterium | reverse complement strand
CTTTTTAACTCATTCTCAAACATTGCAGGTATTTCATATTTTACGTGAATGCTTGACTTTTGGGCGTTCTGGAAAATTTGGATATTACCATGCCCAACTACATTAATTAATAATTCTCCATTGCGCATTATTTGCGGTTTGCGGAGTAAATGAGTGCCACCAATTCTAGCTTTATATTGCTCACGATATGATTTTGAATCAGTTAACTCATTTTTAATTGATTTTGAATTTAATTGTATTTCTTCGAGAAACTCACCGCTGTAATTATATCTTTGAATAATAGGGTAAAACCAAAAAACGCACCATATATTATTTGTGTGTTCATCTGCAATAATATAATATATTTCCCTTTCGTAAAATTGTCCTTTGTTCTGCTTAAAAATTATATTATCATTTTTGCTAATTCTGCCAATTTTTCTGAGATCATTTCCAAGGCTATCTTGAATAAGCATTTTGTACATCATTAGTGTCGTATCCATTGCTGTAGGGACTGAAATAATTATTCCATCCTTACCTATCGAAAACAGTCCCCCTTCTACACTTGCATTGCAAACTGAGCGAATATAATTTCCGCTCAAATCAAAAAGCTGCAATCTTAATCCATAATTATCTGCAATATACATATATTGTTTTGAAGTATATATATTTTGTTGTGGATACATGAAGTCGCCTGGTCCGCTCCCAGGCCCCCCAATTGAACGGACATATTTTCCATCATCATTTAACTCCACTAATCGACAATTCTTATAATCCAGAGCAAAAATTGATTTTTTTGCATTTCCTGAAATGTCCGCAATACTTGGTATAAATTGTTCCTTTAAAGCGGGATTAGATTCAAACCACTGGTTGTAATAGATAACTTTCATAGGTACAACTTCTTTTCTTACCGATTTTTCAATTTGGTCCAGATCAAGGGCTGTAACAACTTGCGGTGCATATGGATCTGTTTTATGTATGCACGAGGCAAAAAAGAGAATAAAGATAGTGATCACCGATACGGCTGTTCGCATTTCTGACCTCCAAGAATAAAAAGAAATCAAAAAATATGGGCTTTTTTATATTGAATAATTTTATTTAATTCGTTTGGTAACAATATTTTAACTGTAACTAATATAGCCCTGTGATCCTTATTTAAAATAATGCATGAACTGTGTTTATAAACTCGAAAAGCTTTGAATAGTGCCATATTGTCCGTGTCACAATAAATTTTTGCTTTGCCTTGTTTGCTAAATGCGTAGCCATTTTGAAATTCACCATTATTGATAATAACAATTTCCAATCCATTCGCGATAAAAATTTTCAAATGCTTGTACAATGAATCTTCATAAGCATGGATGTTAGGAAGATTATCCTTTGTGAAAATGAGCAGCATTGGTTTATTAGAAAAATCAGCTATATCAAAAATATGGCGATATCTGTCTGCTAATCTAACGTCCTGTACCTTTTCCCCATACTGCAACATCTTGGTCATATCAATGTCATTTCCTGGGCAACCTGCTATTTTTACCGGCTCTTTGCGATAAAAAAGCAGCACCATCGTTGTGAGTGCGATCAGTAAACAAAGCAATAGTAAGCGCAAACGGTTATTCATGACTGCTCCAAATGGATTCTCTTTTTTCCCTCAAATGGTTGCCATCACCCGGTTTTTTATATCCATCAATGGATAGACAATGACATATTTTCATCTTTAAAATCAACAATCCAGTAATGCTTATTAAAAACAGATTTCGCAAGATTTCCCAATAGGTGATTTGACTTTTACTCAGGCTGCCAAAACATCCACAGCCTCTGACCTCAAGCTTGAATATTAAAACGACAGCGAGAAATGCGGTGAAGCCAATCAGCATGAACAGGGTCAACAATAATGTTTGTTTGATGAACAGACCGAGGATGAGCAAAGCGCCAATCAGTAATTCAAACCCAACTACCAGAATCGCCAGTGTGGCTGCGCCATCGTAAGAAATGAAATTGATTTTGTAAATGACACGGACAAATTCTTCCATGTCGAGCAATTTCATATAACCGGAGAAAACAAAAAGAGCGCCGAGAAGGATTCTCAGGGCAGGCATCAAAATAAGGTTCCATTTTTTAGGCGTCGCCATGGCAAGATCTCTCAAGAAATTGCTGATCAGTTCCCAATTGCAATTATCGCCCGCCCATGGAGTATTTGCGTGTAACGCCCCTACCAATAGATAATAAATCCAGAGATATTTGTCAAGGGTAGAAAACGCTGGTAAAAATCGCCACCGTGTAATGTGTTGTTTATTTTGAAGCGTTTTCAGGACAGACTGACAGGAGGCAAAAAAAATATTTGATAAATTGAGATTTTTTATCATAAAGTTCATATTTCAACATTTCAAGGGTTTGTTGCGCAATTTTGCACAATGTGAAAAACCAGGTGTCATGAATAATCTTTATACACAGGATTGCATGATGAAGATACCTGTGCTGGTCACTGTTTTTTTGATTTCAAAGAGCCTCGCAAGGGAAAAGTGACGCTATGCAAAGTAACGCAAATCTTGTGTCATAACATAAATCCGGATATAGAAAATATCCTTGCAAATCGGCCCGGGTTTTTGTAAAATCGTAAAAGGAAACGTCACTCATGTGGAAGGGATTGCATGATAATCGTCGCGCAATCAGGTTCATAAATTGAACACGGTCGCGCTTTTATTATGTATGAAACAGAAGAGGCGGATTACAGAGGACGATATTTTGCCTATAGTGCATAAAATTGAAGGCTATGAAACTGATGTCGGCGATTTCTTCATTCCACCCCGTTGTCAATTCCGGATGGAATACAAAGACGCAACCCTGTCGTGCGGTGAACCTCATGCCCTGCCTTGTTATCGTGCCGGGCACGCTTTCGTCCCGCGATAAGAAAAAGGAAAAAGATGACCAAAATTAAAAACCAGAAAATCTATCCGGCTTCTATAATTTACCGCGTGCTTTTCCGTTTGTACCGAAAACGGACCCTTATCATCTTGGGCGGTTCTTTTAGCATGTGACAGAGTACTCTAAAATTCTGTTGGTGTTGCGAGTAGTTGTCGTGTTATTTGCTTTTTTTTTAGCTGAACCCGGAACGAAAATAGAATATGATCCAGGAAATTAAGAATCAAAAGTTTCGTATGTATATCGATGAAGTTGGCAATGCTGACCTATCATCGTCAGGAAACCCCAATCAACGTTTCCTTTGTCTCGCCGGCGTTATTATGGAACTGAACTATGTCGAACAGGTAGCGCACAAAGCGATCGAGAGTTTGAAACGCAAATATTTTCGTTCTCATCCGGATGAACCTATTATATTACATCGCAAGGAACTCGTAAACAAAAAGCCTCCATTTGAATCTCTGCGAGATGCAAAGATTGAAGAATCGTTTAATCACGAATTGATCCGAACGCTCGACAAATTGGATTTTCGCGTAGTGGCGGTTCTTATCGACAAACTTGAACACAAAAAGCGATATCAGGTCTGGCGATACGATCCGTACCACTATTGTCTGGCTATTTTGGTAGAGAGATATGTCACCTGGCTGATTGCAAAAGGCGTGAAAGGGGATGTCATGTCCGAATCAAGAGGCGGGAAAGAAGACATGCGCTTGAAAGCATCATATGCAAAATTGCATGCGGAAGGAACCGAGGATGTCACGACAAAGCAGTTCGCCGAGGCCCTGACAAGTAAGGAGCTGAAAGTAAAGCCAAAATCTAATAATATAACAGGACTGCAAATAGCTGATATCATTGCGCATCCAATTTCCAAACAGATGATCGCAATGCATCTTCAACAAACACCCACAGAGACCTTTGGGACCCAAATCTACACGTTATTGATCAATGGAAAATTCAATACGAGCCCGTCAGGGCAAGTTGAAGGATGGGGCATGAAGTGGTTGCCATAAATGAAAAAAGGCCCTTGCGGGCCCCGAAGGTATGCACCTTCCACCTCCAGTACACTGGATTAACTAAATATGTAAAAAATATTTTTTATTGTCAAGTTCTATCTGGAAAAAGAATAATAAATAATGAAAAATGTATTGGCGATAAAATAAAATTCACAATTGTTAGCAGTTACGGGGAGTGGAGAAGCAGTACATCCAGTATGAAGGGAAAAAGAGATGCAATTTTTTTACGAAGGGGTAATCATGCTTAGGGAGTGATAATCATACCCGCTCACGCAGAGCAATTGCTGAAATAGCGGTCAATTCGCCCCGGCAGTCGCATCGCTGCAGCAAAGGAAATCGTCGTTAACCTCGCCAACGCAACGAATACATCCGCCCCAAACAAAGAAGATAGTCACAACATCATTGAGAGGCGTGGCAAAACGTGTATGAGCATATAATCTAGCGCACACCCAAGCCTTCCCGGGCCGTATGAGTCGGCCGCTATTTGACATGATGGCGCCAAACCACTCCTCTGCCGCAATTCCTGTCCCGCCCTCAAATTCCTCTGGTAATCAGGAATTATCAGCGCCGCGCCGCCGTTGCACATGGGAAACTCTTGTGATCTATTATGAGGGACTTCCCATGCGCATATGCGTGATTTTTTTTTATTATCTTTTCCATAACAGGCTGGATTTACGCCAGCCCTCTTCAACAACCGGGCGGTAGCGTCCTCGACAACGCCAACTGGGGCCTGCAATTTACCGTGCCCGAGGGCTGGACTGCGCAGGAAAACGGCGAAGGCTATGTGCTAACGTCTGAAAATGCCGGAGAGGTGATGGTGGTGGCGCCGCACGCCTATGTGACGCTGCAGGAACTGGCCGCCGCCGCGGCGCAGAGTACTCTGGCGGAGGAGGGCGCGCAGCTCCAGCCCGCCGGACCGGCGCGCACCTTTGGCCGCGATGGCCTGCTGCTGGACCTGCAAGGCTCCCTGCAGGGCAATGCCTATGCCTGCCGCGCCATCGGACTGCTCAACCAGGACGGTCCGGGGGTGCTCCTGCTGCTGTTTCTCCCAGGCAGCAGCGTCGATGAGGTACGCATGCAGACCGCCGATGCCCTCGCCGCATCCATCTTTTTCTCCAAACCCGCGACGCAAAACTTTGTCTCAGAGTGGACCCAATTCCTGGCGGGAAAGCGCCTGACTTTCGTCTCCAGCTACAGCAGCGGCAGTTCGGGCGGGTACAGCATGAAGCGCTTTTTTGCCCTGTGCGCGAACCAGCGTTTCAATTTTTCCAGCAGCAGCTCGGTGTCCATGGATGTGGGCGGCGCCTTTGGCAACAGCTCCGAACGCGATGCGGGTTCGGGACGCTGGCTGATCCAGGCGCCCATGGGCCAGCCCATTCTCGTGCTCCTGTTTGACGACGGCCGCAACCGCCGCCATCCCTTGAATTACCAGGGGGAGCAGCTTTATCTGGATAGCGACAAGTATTTTGTCAGTCCCGCGACGGATTGCCAATAAAATAAAAGCCATCTCGCTTAAAACGGGATGGCTTTTTACTCGTCAACCAGGATAACTCCAACCCACGATTTTCGTGAGAGGGCAGCCTTGCTGTTCCGGCGGCCGGCTAAAAGACAGCGGCCGGGAGTGAGGGTGGCTGAACCGGGGGGATGTGGAAGCGGGGTATCAGAATTCGCGAATCATCTCTTTCGCTCTCCGGCTCTTTCGTCGCGATACCCCTTGGACACCTCTTTTTTTTTACTCCTCCACCGCCCGCGCATAGCCATCCTCGATGCGGAAGGCCTTGGCCTCCGGATTGTTAATCCGGAAACGCCAGTTGGCCAGCGAGACGCCGCTTACCGGCTTGATTACCGTGCCTTCGGGCACGCGCAGATCGACCATCAAGATGGCGCCGTTCCAGGGTTCGCCGGCGGGCAGGGAAAAATACTCGTCGAGATAAAGCGTATCCCGCGAAAATTTCCAGGTGAAATCCATCTTGCGCAGATGGGCACTGGCGTCGGATCGCGTTTTGCCGCGCGCCCGCTTGTCCAGGGCAATCCATGCCGAGGTGGTGTCGCTGCCCCAAATCCCCAAATCCGCCGTGACAAAAAGCTGCCCGGTCTTGGCGTTCTTCCAGAAATTGAACTGCTCCACCATCGCCTTTTCATCCCACCCGGCGTCCGCGATCTTTTTTAAAGGGGCGACCCAAACCGTTTTGGGGGCAGGCTGCAAAGCCAACTTTTGTTCACTCCATTCGTGATTCGCATAATCGGAAAAGCGCAATACCAGCATGACCCCCAGCACGCACAAGGACACGATCCAGGTGGTAAAGAGAAGGACCCGGATCAGCTTGGGCCCTGCCTTGATCTTGAAGATCAGCTTGATGCCGAGATAGCTGAGCGCCGCCAGCGGGATTAGGATGACGATTGCGGCCAGCGTCCACATTGTATTCGCCATGGTGCTGTTGAGCGCAATGGATAACAGCATGGGCACATTGGCGATGCCCGGATCTCTGATCAGGGCCGGCAACAGCGTGCCGTTGAAGAAAAACAACAGGACAAAAACGACCAGGAGAAGGAAACCAAACAGCGAAAATCCCACACCCAGCGTGACCGCGAAAAAGCGCAGGATTTTGGAGAGCACCATGCCCCCCGCCTTGCGCAGCGCCGAGAAAGCCTGGCCGGCCCGGGCGATCGGGCTGTCGGGATCGTACATGGATTTGCGCGGTGTCTCTTCGGCACCGCCGGCCTCGTAATACGCTTCCGGCGCGCCCATGGTTTCGATCATCTCGTTGACCATCTCCCTGGAGACCAGACGCGGCGGCTCGCTCCCGCCGCCAAAAATCTCGGCGATGCGCGATTCGATGTCGGCGAGGGTCTCTTCGCCCCCGGGTTCGCCGCGGAACTTGGCCGCAACATGTTCCAGATAGCGCGACAGGATCTGATACGCCTCCTCGTCGGCGCTGAAGAGCTGCCCGGCGATGTTTATATTCAGTGTTTTTTTCATATCTTCCTGCCCTTCTTGTTGCCACGCAGCTGATTGACGGAATCGATGAGTTCCTGCCAGGCCTGGTCGAGGTCGGTGAGGTAGTTGTTACCCTGCTCGGTGAGTTCATAGTACTTGCGCGGCGGGCCCTGCGGCGACTCTTCCCAGCGGTAGCTGAGGAGTCCGGCGTTCTTTTGCCGCGTCAGCAGCGGATAGAGGGTGCCTTCAACGACGATCAATTCGGCTTTCCTCAACTCATTGATGATGTCCACGGCATACGCGGAGCCCCGGGAGAGTATGGCTAAAATGCAATACTCAAGGATGCCCTTGCGCATCTGCGCTTTGGTGTTTTCTGTGTTCATGGCTGCACTCGATTTATTGAAAGGTTCGGTTATGTTACAGATTGATTTTTTTCTTCACGGCCACAAATTCGTCTTTCACGGCCTGCTTGATGTTGGTGATGGTCACCGGCGCGCCGCGCATCTCCAGTTTTTGCGCGGTGGTGAGCGCCTCGGGCAGGACGAGCCAGAGAATGAGGTAGAGCCAGATGCCGAAACTGCCGGCCAGGACCAGGATGACGAAGAGGATCCGGATCCACAGCGGATTGATGGAAAAGTAGGCGGCGAGTCCGGCGCAGACGCCGCCGAAGATGCGGCCATCGGGATCGCGATAGAAGCGGCGCGGTGCGGTGCGATGGAACGCTTTATCTTCGGCGCCGTTGCCGCTGATGGCTTCCGGGGAACCGAGGACGGTCAGGACCTCCTCGATATCCTCCAAAGAGATGACCTGCTTGTACTTGTTCAGCCGCAACTTGAACAGTTCCGCCATGCGGGCTTCGATGTCGGCGATGATCTCCTGTGAACCCTCTTCGCCCGAGAACTCTTTTTCGAGCCGGACGAGGTAGTGGCGGAGATGTTGATACGCATCTTCATCCATGTGAAACGCGTATCCAGCGAGGTTGGTGTTGACGGTTATTTTCATGGGGTGCCTTCTATACCTTTTTATACATGCTTGGTTGACTATTATAATATACGAAATAAAAAGGTACTATGCAATACAAAGTATTAAAATAATGAAAATATTTTCATAATCATGTATACTTCTCTGCGGAGAAAATTCCGGTCGTGAATGGAAACAACCTTTGTGTCTCCGTTTCTTTGTGGTGATATAATCTAACGACTGACACAGAGGCACAGAGAAAAAGGGATTTTAATGCAAATGCCCGGGAAGTCCGCTTTTGTCCTGGTTATGCAAACAGCGATTCATGGTTCTGTTTCTTATATGTCATCCTTGTAAGGATCTTGTAGCCTCTGCGCCGAAATCTGCCGCAGATGTTAAAAGATGGTTACACCATGACAGGGGGGAAGGAGACTCTAGCATACGTGGAAAGGATTAACTCGGCAAGCAAGGGACCAATCGAATCATTAATGCATGTTTATTGCTTTGTGTTCTTTGGGCCTTGGTGGGAGCAAAAGCCATGATCGGCGATTTTTTCTCTTGAAATATACTGCTTTGATATTTACATTGCCTTATGGCATCGGGTGCTGATGATTTGGTGGCCCCAATCAATTGTCCCAAAGGTGCATCTGTCAAAGGGATTCCCGTCTTTCCGAATGAGACAAAATCGGGACTGCAGAGCGGGAAAGTACAGGCTTTATTAAACAGGATGTTATAAGAGATTGAAATGAAAACAGACATTATCACTGAATTTGCCAAGCTTGATAAATCTGAAAAAATCCTTCTGGTGGAAGAGCTGTGGGAGACTATTTCCGAGGATGAATCGGACATTCCCATTCCTGAGAGTCATATAAAAGAATTGGAGACCAGGAGAGCCGAATATGCCTCTGCGCCTGGAAGGCTGCTCCCCGTGCAGGAACTTGCGGACCATATTGAGCGCAGAAAATATAGTTAATTTGAGCAGTTGATGTGTCAAATTAATGTAAATATGGGCAATTAATTTGCCTTTTTTAAAACCTGGATTCTCGTCTATTTACCAGGTCAGCTCGGATACATGCACCCCAGGGTACGTTGAATCAAGGTTACGGCGCCTGGCCGTGGAAACTGGTGCCGATTCACATGACGCGGCACAGTGTGGCCATCTGGCAAACGCTGAAAGCGGAGACAGCCCGCCAGCGGCTATTTGCCCTGCACCAGGGGAAAATCCATGCCCCGCGAATCCACCACCGGGTACTGCGCTTCCTGTTTATATCGTTTGGTCAATTCGGGAAGCTGCTCTTCGAGAT
Source organism: Candidatus Zhuqueibacterota bacterium (assembly GCA_963169875.1). Classification (GTDB taxonomy): domain Bacteria; phylum Zhuqueibacterota; class Zhuqueibacteria; order Residuimicrobiales; family Residuimicrobiaceae; genus UBA2214. The sequence goes on along the minus strand of CAUJEL010000038.1, from coordinate 24,822 downwards.
ACCCCATCAGCTTCCGCACCGTGACATTCTCACCCGCGCCCGCCGCTTTGCCTTTCAACCCCTCGAGCAGTATATAGGTAAAGACGCCGTGGCCGAGATCCTTGACTTCTGCCGCGAACTGGTCTTTTGAAGAGGCCGCCACGATGTGCACCCCGGTCGCGCGGGACAACTGCGACAGCGCCTTGCGATCCTCAAAACCCCGGAATGCCACCAGCACCGCGCCGGATTTACAGGCGTCGATGAGCACCAGAATTTTCTGCGCGGTGATGTTTTTAATCGCGGACGCAAGTTCCTCGGAAGAGATGGCTTTTGCCTTGACATCCTCTTCCCGCTCCGGATAGACCAATTCGTGGGGAATGAAATACCAGTTCTCGTCAATATTCTCCCCGTGCCCCGCCAGATAGATCAGAACCGCATCCTGCGGGTTGGTGCTGGAAAGCTCCGCCATCATCGACAGAATGCCCGCCTTGGTGGCGGCTTCGTTGTAAATATCCTTGATGACGACAGTTTTAAACAGCCGGCTCCCGCCGGTCTGAAAAAAACCGGCGACTGACTTGGCGTCCGGTTCGGCATAATTTAAATCCAGCGCGGGATTTTTATAGTTGTTGATCCCGACAGCAAGGACATACAGGGAAATCTCTTTTTCCGGCGCCAGCAGTGTGACGACGATTTCGGAGGGATTCGATTCGGTGCGATCGCGGCTGAAGCCCACGGCCCGGAAGACGTTGATCCCGTCGACCAGCGCCACCGAATAGGATTTGCTGCTCTCTCCGGTTTTTGCTGTGAGCTTGACGCCCCGGGTGTCTTCACCAATCGCCTTGCCGTTGTGATAGAGCCGGATCTCGTCAATCCCGCCGCCCATATCTTTTGCCGATACGTGGATTTCCAGGACTTCGTTTTTACAAGTGGTATTTGTTTCCGGGGAGATGATTCGCACCTGGGGCGGCAAGGCTACGCCTTTTCTGATGTCCGCGACGGGTTCCGCTTCACGCCCCTGAAGCACGGCGGCGACATAAGCGGGATTATAGAATTTCTCGTAAAAATTATTGATGCTGTAGACCTGATTTCCGATTCTGATATTGATATATCTGGCCCCATTCGCCGAGGCGTTGAAATATCCTTCCGGGGTCATGACGATCCATTCGCCGTCCGAAAACGCATAGAACCGCGCCGCTTCCGATTTATCCGATGCCTTTTTCACGGAGATATGGGTGGCCTTGGGCAGAATGGTATCCAGATCAAAGGACAGCAGATCGCTGGAAGAGCTCTTGAATATGACCGGATACCCCACGGCAGTGTCAAAGTACTCTTTATGGCGGCCTTCATAGGGGCCATCGAAAAACTCTGACGGTACATGACTGTAAAACGTTTTGGCATTTCTGATAATCCATTTGTAATTCTGATCCTGATACACATCCCCGGTGCTGTGGGAGAAATTGAAAACCGAAAGGCCGGCCGTTGTAAGGTCCCAGATATTATAATTGTACCAGACCTGCATGGTGTTGCCGGTACGATGAAAATTCTTGCCCCAATTCAGGAGCCGGCCGTCGGCATAAGCGATTTGCTGAAACACGATGGGATTGACTCCGAAGGTGCGTATCTCCACCCCGGCGGCAATGTCGTACAGTTTCAGAACCGTGACGGCGTCCTTGTTCTGCTCTTTCAGGGTATTGAGAATGATCTGTCCCTGACCGGTGATGTGCAGCGGAGCGGCAAAATAGAGCCTGGTGAAGGCAAGTTTTTTTTCCTTATATCCGCCATTATCCAGCCATTCATAGAGAAAGACATCCACATTTCTCGACAGATCGAGCTGGCCGTCCGTGGTGTTGAAAACACGAAGAACCATTCTATTGTCCGGCAACAGGTCGAATTGGCCCCTTTTATTTCCCGGCAGGCTGCGGATGGCCAGTCCGGTATCCAGATCATAGGCGGTGATGGTGGGGGTTTGGATAAAATCCCAATTCTTGTAGACATGCTTTAATTCCTTGTCCACCTTGAGATTGGCCCCGATATAGATTTGCCCTTTTATCAGGCCTCTTTTTTGCGCCACGAGATTCTGATCATAGATGACATAGGCGGTATTTCCGATTCTGCTGATGTCGCTTTGATCGTCGCGGCTGGCATCGTAAAAGAAACCGTAGAAGCCATTCCCCAGATTGAGCAGAGGCGAGTTGTAATCGTCTTTATCCTCCGGCAGCCGGATCGTGGAAGCGTCTTTCATATCGACAAAATTTAATTTACCGCCGGCACTCGATAGCAGCAAATAGCGGAGATTGGGGGTGAGCGATCTTTCGCCATAAGAAGTCACCGCAGGCAGCGTCAGGGTCTCGAGTTTTTCGCCGCTGCAGTTATAAATCTCGCCGCGGTTGGCGCCAAGAATGACAAACCGGTCATTGTCGATAAAATGCAAGCCTGAAACGGTATCGCCAAATTTTAGCGTTCTGATTTCCCGGCCGCTGGATATTTCCCATATCTTCTGATAGCCCTGTCCTTCGGCACTGACCAGAAACCGGCCGTCCGGTGATGTGGTCATTTTGTCCACGCCCGTTGCATGGCCGGTCTGGACGAATACCTGCAGCGAATCCGCCGCAACAGCGGGTTGAAGGAAGAACAGCGATAACAGGACGGGGAAAAACATTTTTACGGGCATCATTCTTGTGGACACGCAACACCTCGGTATTCGCTCATTGTTGATGAATTCTATTGCTCGCTGGTGACAATTTCCAGGGCCTGCTCGTCGAACTCGGCGGCGGACGCGCTCTTGCCTTGCTTTTTGGTGATTTTGATGCCTCTGGTCTTGACGCCGGTATCCTTGATCTTCTCTGCGATGGAATAAACGGCGCCGGCGTCCTCGACCGCGACGTCGCCCAGTTCGGCCGTGCTGGCGTAGAGTATGATCTTTTCGGATCCGAAGGGCGGCGCGACGGTCAACTCATACTGATCCGGCCCCGAAGGCAGGGTATAGATGGTGCCGCCGTTGAAATAATTTTCTTGCCGGTAGGGATTGGGCAGCAGTTGCACCTGGGTCCCGTCATTTTGCAGGTAGACGATGCGGGCAAAAAACGGTTTGTTGCCTTTGAGATAGAGCCTGATCGTTTCACCGGCCCTGAATTCGACCTGGTTTTTTTCAGCCCAAAGGGTGACCTTCAACGGAGCGCCCGGATCCTCGGCCGCAGCGCTCATTCCGGGTTTCTCCTTCAGTTCGTCCGGGGTCACTTCCGCTTGTATCGTCACGCGATAGCTGTCGCCCAGGGTTTCATCCCTGAACCATTCCCCGTTTTCGCTCAGAATCCGGACCTCCGCCCTGGCGAACGCCTCGACGAGATCGCTTTCCAGTACGTAATTCTTGATTTTGGTCTCTGAAGAAATATAAATGCCCGCATTTTCGCTTGCGTTTCTGATGGCATTGGCTTTGGCCTCCTCCATGGTTTCTTTTTTGCTTTTTGTATCGCCCATGCTCGCCGTGCCCACAGCCTCGACAATCACCGATTGCGCAGCGAACACGGTCGCCGTGAGAACGACCAGGAAAAGGAAAACGGCTTTCTTCATGATGCAACTCCCAAGGGAATGACGGAAAAGTTATTGGAGCAGCGGCTGGTTCACTGAACAGGCGATTCGGTGTGTGTACCCGATTGCCGGCCACCTGCTTGTTTTCAGACCAGCGCACGGCCAGCCGGCGCCCGCAGCGGGGCTTGATGCGGTTTAAGATAAGCAACCAGGGCCTGAAAGTCAAACAGTTAAGCAAAAAGCATGCCCGGCAGCCTCTATGTTAGCGGCTGAGCCAGAGCCCTTGAAAGGGGGTGATGCCTGGGGGATTGGGTGTGGGGTTGGGGCCGGACCCCGACGGGTTGTATGAAAATCGCGGCGCTGAGCAGTAGCACCCGCAGGGGGCGTGTCTGCTCGAGTGCCTGGTTCAGCCCGAGCATAGAGACTGTGTGAAAACAGATTATTCCCGGATGTTGTCGTTGATTTTGCCGCAACTCCGGGTGTCTCGCAACAATAAAAACAGCCACAGGGGAAACCGCTGGGTCGCACAAAATGCGACGTCCGGGGTTAATCTGGCATTTTCGCACAGTCTCAGAGCGAAGGGTTAAGCCCTCGTTATTCAGCGCCGCGAATAAGCCCCAGCAACATGAGGGCTGAACAAAGAGTTGGACGTCTAAAAGTTGACGTGGTTACCGATCTTGCTGCAATCACCATTGCTGTTGCGGTGACCGCCAGGCAACGCTGACCTGATTTCAGCCGAGGAATTGCTCATGTTCCGGCTTCCAGAAAACATGAAAAAGATACCTATACCACACGGCAAGGGGTTCTATGTCTGTGCCAATAAAAATTCCTCAACATCCTTGACAAATGCCACCACACCTCCCTCAATTTGAGCCGTTAATTGATCCAAATCTCTGAAATCAGGATTTTCCGCCAGGGTGTGTTCAAGGATCGAATCCGATCCCGCGGTGGCCGCGGGCATGCGATACTTGTTCCAGCCGCACGCCTGAATCAGTTTCCAGTACCGGGTCTGCACTTTTTTATTGATCGCGGCGAGCCAGACTTCAAAGCAACAGGTGTCGTGCATGAAAACGATCGCCACTTTCAGTTGTAGCGGCTTCATGGAGGCCGGAATGCAGGTGAAAAAAGTCATGTCCATGTAGCCCTGGTAAATGGAACCGGACACCAGATAATCAGGATGGCGTTTGGCAAAATGTGCCCGCAGGGCCAGCATATATTCCATCAATCCCTTGTATGCCGCAGGAATCACGCCCTGCTGCATCTGCCGGCGATATTCCTGCATGCATTCATCAAAAGTTTTCAAGGTTTTTCCTCCTCATAAATTTCTGTTAGCAGTAACTGTGGGCATGCAGTATGTCCGTCGCGCGGGTACAAACTTGGCGTTTACGCCATGGCAGTGAGGGACTTATTGATTTGCCTGGAAGATGGTGTTAGCAGCATTTTGTTCCTGGCTTATGTCACAATCGAATACAAGCAGACTGAAGGTTGTAAAGATTAAGAAGGCTGAGCATTATGGTGGCGCAGATGGATTCGTCATAAGCACATCATAAGGCCCCTTGTGCGCTGAAAGCGTGGTTGGCAGTATATATATTATACGCGGCGATGCTGATAAAGTCAAGGGATAAATCGTGTTTCAGGACCGCCGGGATGCAGAGGTGGCGAGATGGATACGATGTGCAATGATGTGAGATTGCATTGATTTTGAAGATATTTTTGCTATATAAATAGTGACAATTTTAAGTAAAATATGGTCAGTTTACTGACAAAATTAAGCGAATTTTATATACATTCCTCAACATCAGATCGAAAATTTGCAAAGATTTTTACAACCGGGCCGGGCACTGAGCAGGATTTACAGCGCTGATCCCTCGTCGTTGAGCTACTCGGATGACGATTTTCGTTACGCTCCTCGGGATGACGCCTTTTGCCTAAAGACGGTTACACCATGACAAGAGGCTTTTTTACGCGCAGGAAAGATATCCTCCGGCTAAAAAATCGGACGTGATGCTAATGCAGCAACAGCAGTTTTTTGCTCTCCCGGTGCGCCCCCGCCTGCAGGGTGTAATAATAAATCCCGGCGGGCATTTTATCCGCTGACCACTGCCGGGTGTGGGTTCCCGCCTCCAGCTCCTCATCCACCAGCCGGGCCACTTCCCGGCCAATCGCATCCACGATCTTTAACGTCACCGACGCGCGATGAGACAGATAAAAGGAGATGGTGGTTCCGGGATTAAAGGGATTGGGATAATTTTGCGCCAACCGCGCTACGGGATTCACCATTCCGGGTGTCCTTTGCTGAAGGCCGGTTTGAAACGACGCCAGGTAGTTTTTGATGGCGCGATACTTGGGCGCCGGGACGGCCAGGGTGTCCTGGGTGACGCTCTCGAGGATGCCCCAGCTGCCGTAGCGGGCGCTGCGCTGGCCGATGAACGAGAAATTCATAAACAGGCTCTCCCGCCCCGGCGTGTTCAGGGTTTCGAGAAACGCGAACCATTCCCGATAGAGGTTGTATATGGCGGTGTCGCGCTGCACATGCAAAAGCGCCTGAGCATAGGATGGCTCCTCGCCAAACGGTGTCGGCGTGAGATGCTGACCGCCTTCGTAATAGAGCATGGGGATGCCCAATTTGTCCGCGATCTCTTTTTTTTGAGCAGCGAGCCACGGCTCTTCGTTCTGGCGCCGCGAGACGCGGACGCGCGTGACGATATCCGCAGCCGTCGCCGCCGCGCCCAGGGCGTCCAGCTCCGCGTCCGCGGCTTCGCTGATACCGAAGTAAGCCGCGGGCGCAAGGGCGTCAAAGCTGCCCGGCCGCAGATTAAAGACGATGCGGTTACTCACATCCTGCCAGGAGGTTTGCACTCCGACCACGCGCACGATCCGCGTCAGTTCGCCGTTGAAAACATCGCTAAAGATGTCGAGACAGTTTTGCACATAGGGTACAATGCCTTCGGGCCACGATATCCCCTTTTTGACGCAGCCGAACGTGTTCAACCATTGCGTCTGCCCGAACATCCAGTTCCAGGTCTCGTTGCTGTATTCTACGTAGATCTTTAACTGCGGATTCAAATCGTTCTTGAGCAGAAGCGCCAGCTCGCGGATGTACTCATCGCTGGCATTATGGGGGACGCAAATCCACATATCCGCTTGCAGCCGGTTGCAGAGATCGATCATCACTTCGTAGGGCACGCCCTTGTTGGTGGCCCAGGTATAGTCTGCGTATCGGGCGCGCGCGCTCCAGGGCGCTGTGGTGGTGTCGTCATCCTGATCATAGCATTCCCAGGCGTTGTCATGTCCCCAGTTGTTGGTCTGGCCCCAGTCCATGAAGCGGAGGACCTTGAAGGGCTGCAGTTTCTCATACCACGCCGCGTAGTACGGCATGGTCTGATAAGTCGTTTCCGTCCCCGGCATGAGCAGGCGCAAATTGCGTATGTGGTCGCTGCTGTCGGAGCGCAGGATTTTCAGTCCGAGCACGCCGTCTTCATTCGCGGGCCGTTTGATGTTGATGCGGATGCGTCCGGGCTCTTCGCTGAGGAGCGTCATGCTGCCCCAGAATTCCAGGTCGCCCCTGCCATCGTAGAGCAGCGTGTAGATGCCTTCGGCCCAGCCGGCGAGAACCGCCCAGATGGTGTGCACCACCTGCAGGGTTTCCGCTTCGGCGAAGCGGTATGGCAGTGACAGGGGATAGCCGTTTTCGTCCTTGGGGATGCGGGCGATGAATCCCGTGTCCCATTCGTTCTTGCCGCCCGAGATCCAGACGCTGTTGGAGGTCATCCATGTACGGCAATGGTGCATGACATCGACGAACGGCATTTCGGTCATCCAGTCGGAGAGGCCGGAGATATTGGTGCCGATTACAAGTCTGTTATTGGTTTGGCCATATAGGAGGGTGGTCAGGAGCGCCAGGCTAACTATGGTCTTTTTCGCCACGCGAACGCGCGAACTGGTACTCTGATCCGTTCGACGCGGAAAGAGGTCATCCATTTACTCCTCCAGAAATCATTCTGCGATGAAGATGAATACACCAGCAACGGAAATGCGAGGAAATTATCTGAGCACCACGAATTTGCTGACGTCATATCGCTCCTCCTGGCGCAGCACGCAGTAGTAAACGCCCGAAGGCAAGGGCGAGGTCTGCAATCTGATCTCGTGTGAACCGGCATCCAGCACAGCATTCAGAGGCGCGGCCACCTCTTCTCCGCGGCAGTTATAGAGACGAACCCGGGTGAAGCCGTGCCGGGATAAGGAAAAAGAGACGGTCGTGCTGGGATTGGCCGGATTGGGATAACATCCTTTCAGGTCGAACCGCGCGTCTTCCTGCGATTTTTCCTGCACCGCCGAGGCCGTCTCAATAAGCACATATTTGTCACCTTCCTCCGTTGGTTTCGATTCCACACCTTGATCATCATAGGCCTTGGCCGTGATGAGGCGCTTGCCGGGCATGATTTTGTAATCGGCCAGGTCCCAGGCAAAGCCAAAGTTGGTGGCCGAATCGCTGCTCTCCCCGATGAAATGCCAATCATAATAATATTCCACGCGCCGCACATCCGCCGAGGCCGTCACCGTCAACACCACCACGCTGTCCGTTTTTATGACGGAATCTTCCTTCAGATTGAGCGCTATTTCCGGCCGTTGATTGGGCACATAGGCGCTGCTGTAGGGGGCGCAGAGATAGCCGTAGGCGAAGATGGCCTGGCTCTGGGTCTGCTGGATGGTGAATTCGCTGCCCGCGATGCTCCAGCGATTGGGAAAGCGCGCCTCCGCGTCGGGGAAATCGGCGATGGGGGGAAAGGCGGTCGAGCGGGAGTAATCTTCGTCGCCGATCCAGTCCCAGCCCTCGCCCGCCATCCAGTCGCCGTTGTAATGCATGTCATAAATGACATAACCCGGCAGGATGGGATTGGTGTAGACCAGGCTGTTATAATCGACGAGATACCAGGAGTCGCAGTGAAACGGCTGCTGCTCGTTATTCTCGCCCAGGCCGCTGACGCGGACCAGATCCAGTTGATTGCCGCCGAGGCAGTAATCGCAGGTGGTGTAACAGGCATCGAGGAATTTCTTCTCGCCTGTGAATTCATAAGCCGCAGCGGCCAGAAATATTTTGGGCGTGCTCATGGCGCCGAGCATATGCATGATACTGCGTGAGGCGCCGTAGCGAAAACCCCGATCGCGGGCGGTTTCCACCGTCTCGAGATTGGCCATGGTGACGAGATCATTGATGCACTGCTGCCGCAGGACGATGTCGAGGCCCGGACGGCCATCGGGTATGTTGCCATAGATGAGCGCAGTGAAATGCCACGGGTTGAGCATGAACCACAGGTACGATTTCCAGCCTTTGTCTTTACTTTTACAGAGGCGGAAATCATCCTGATAATTGGTATGGCCGGTATAGCGATACAGCGCCGCGGCAGCCATCATGCGGCTGCGATTGATGTCCGCGTCGGCATCCTGGTTTTGCCGCTGCGACCAGTCGTAGGCGGTGCGGGCTTCGAGAAGCCAGCCCGGAGTGTCGGGATGAAGGCCGCCCTGGAATTTATCCAGGCAGATGCACAGATATGCGGCGCAGGCGGCGTAGCGATAGGACATCATCACCGAATCCGCGCCTTTGAGGGCCATGACGCGTCTGTCGCGCCACGAGGCGGTACCGCTCTCCGCGCCGGCGTCAACGCCGGCATAGCCGGGGACGCCGCCGGTGCTGAATCCCTGGGCGATGAGCGCATCTTTGGTGCGTTTGTAATAGCGGATCAGCCACATGGCCTCATCGAGTACATCGGGAATGCCGTTGCGGCCTTCATCGATCCAGGGTTCAGCGCTGTCCGTCTGATATTTCGGCCCCACGTCGCCATCGCCAAAGTTCTCCGGTTTCAGGTCATACAGCGCCAGCAGGGTCATGGGCACGACATAGTGATCCGGATAGGTGTCCCAGTCGCCGGCGTCATGGTACCAGCCCCAGACCCCGGTGACGTTTCCAACGCCCATATCGGGATCAATATTGCCCTCGGTTTTTAGGTCTGGATAATATTTCATCACGATGCCGTCTTCCGTGCGATGATCGCGGGGATAGACAAGGCCGGGTTCGATTTCACGGTTGATGCCCTGGCGCTGCGTGAACAGGGCTCTGGAGGTATAGTGATAGGGGGCGCGATAGGCATCCGCGCTGATATGAAAGGGAAAAGAGCAGCCCATTTTTTCAACGACGAGACGATATTCGCCGGGCGTCGTCAGCGCGGAAAAATCGCACTGGAACACATCAGCGCGCGTCATGTTGGCGTTGCTGAAGGTGGCGCTGGTGAAATCCTGTGCGTTTTTCAGACGCTGGCGGTCGACGCGGCCGGAGAAGACAACCGCATCATCCGAAATACGTACGACCTGGAACGGCGCATAATAGTAGCGGTCCAGATTGAGCGCGCCGGAGGGATGTTCAAACGTGTCAAAGGAACCCATCCAGTGCGACAGATAGGCATATTTCGGCGCCTGGGGCATCATGGCGATCTGGTTGACATGGATGGCGGGTGAGCGCAGCGTTTTCGCATCGAATGCAAATGTATGGACATTGACGTTCGAGGCGAGATTTTTGAGTTGCACAGAGTAGGTTTTGCCCTGTTCCATGGTGAAGGGCAGCTCGAGGTATATCCAGTGCCGCAGGAGCACCCTGGGCATGGGGGCGGCGGCGAGATCGTTGAAATCATGGCCTTTGGATTTGCGTCCGATGGTGACGGGGGATTGGGCGGGCTGGTAGTGTGCATCGTCCGGGCTGGAGATTGAATAATTGCCAGGGGCAACAGCGGCGGCAACATCCAGTTTGGAGTAATAGACGCGGTTACCGCTCAGGCGGGTCTGACCGAGGCCAAAATAGTCGATGTGGCCTTCGGAGAATTCCGCCACCAATATTTTATCGGTAACAGGTTGAATTCGGATCAGATCAGCCGAAAACGAAACGCTCTGTGATCCCAAAAGAATGAGAATCGAGACAAATACCCGAAGCATTTAGCTTTCCTTGTTTTTGATGGCGGGCGCACAGTCCCGGTTGTAGATAGAGAGCGTCCTATGGATGGTTTTTCTTCCGATCGCTATTTGCCGGCCGCTTTGCTTTCGCCGACAAACTGCAGCCAGACTTCGCGCGTGCGTGGGCCGTCGTATTCCATAAAAAAGACGCCCTGCCAGGTGCCGAGCTGCAACCGTCCATCGGCCACGATCAGCTGCTGCGCAGAATTGGTGAGGGTGCTTTTGATGTGGGCGTCCGAGTTGCCCTCCGCATGGGTGTACGGTCCGTGTTCGGGGATGGTACGGCTCAGGAAAGCGGAGAGATCGCGGCGCACATCCGGGTCGGCGTTTTCATTGACGGTGATGCCCGCGGTGGTGTGGGGGCAAAATACGGTCAGGATGCCGTCACTCGCCTGCAGTTCCTGCAAACAGGTGCGGATCATGGGGGTGATGTCGACGATGTCGATGCGCTGATTGGTTCTGATGGCATATTTTTTCATGGTTTTGCCGGGTCTTGGTTAGGCAATGGATGCATTCTGGTGGCAAAATAGCCATTCATGATGTGAAAAACAAGGCGAAAGTGGATAAATCCTTTGCGAATGTTTCAAATTTTTGTACTTTGAAACTTATTTAATCCATTCGTAGTTAGAAAAACAGGAGTGATGTTATGGCTGATGAGAATTGTGCGAAATGTGTGTGGCGGGCCAAGTACGACCAGAAACCGAAATCCTTTTTGGGCAGGTTGTGGCGCTGGCATATCAATTTCTGTCCGGGCTGGAAAAAATATTTCACGTCCCTGACTGCGGAAGAGAAAGCAAAACTGGCTGAACAGTATCAGTTCAAAAAATATCAATGAAACAGTCCAGGCCCGGTTTTCACCCTGAAAACTGCGTCCATTATCTCCGGGCGCCCGATTCTACACATCGGCGCGGTGAAAACTTTTGCATCTCTCAACGAATCGCCAGGGTCCGTTTTGTTATCGGCTGCGGAGAATTCTAACAGGCTCTGATAGGGGCATGAGAAGGAGCGAATTATCGAACGGAAAATAGCGGTATATTGTGCCTCCAGCCGGCAGTGCGATAAAATCTATCATGATGCGGCGCGCCAGGTTGGTGAAGTATTGGCGCTGAACGGATTCACAATTGTTTATGGCGGCGGGGCTGCCGGTTCCATGGGGGCCCTGGCTGACGGAGCTCTGGCCGCAGGTGGACGCGTCATCGGTGTGCTGCCGCGATTCATGGAGGAGCTGGAGTGGGGTCACAAGAATCTGAGCGAACTCGAACTGGTGCATGACATGCGTACGCGCAAGGAAAAGATGCTGGCGGGCACGGACGGCGTCATTGCGCTGCCGGGCGGCAGCGGCACGCTGGAAGAGCTTTTTGAGGCGCTGACGCTCAAGCGCCTGGGTTTGTATTTTGGCCCCATTTTGCTGGTCAATACGCGACGGTTCTTTGAGCCGCTGCGCCAGCTGCTGGAATCAGCCATTCAGGAAAAATTCATGGACGCCCGCCATCGCGCCATGTGGCAGATGGTTGCAGAACCTGGGGACATTATCGCGGCGCTCGATTCTGCGCCACAATGGTCCAGCGCGGCCAGAGGGTTTGCGGCGCTGTGACAAGCGTTTGGGCCGGATTAGATGTCCGGCACTTTTTCTGTAGAGATTCAATTAGGCTGTTTAGGAAACATGCGGCCGCGCAGGAAGGCGTCGGACATCAGCTTTACAGCAGATTCCAACGCATCTTTGAAGTCGCAAGCCCGTGCACGAGCACAAAAGCTGTGGTACCAATGTACAGGAGGACATCATGAAACGGATCGTCGTTTTGTTGATGATGGTATTGATGCTGGCAAGTGTCACGCAGTCGTTTGCGGTTTCCGAAGCAGCAGTTATTTTTTTGTTGATCTCCCCATCGCCCGGCGCCAATGCCATGGGGCAAACCTATGGTACGACAGCGGTGGCTTCCCCCATGGCTGCCATCATGAATCCCGCCAGCCTGGGGTTCTTTGCACAGAACAACTATTTGGGACATGAATACTATCCCGACGCGATGGTGTGGCTGCCGCAATATGGCCCTGGTCTGACCTACGATGCGCGGACGACCGCTATCGGAATCAACCTCAAACAATTTACCCATATTCCCGTCTCCATTGGCATGGCCCGCAGCCGCATATTCCTCGATTTGGGGACGCAGTATCAAACCCTCGAAGACAGTCCTGAGCCTGTTGGTACGTTTTCCAGCAGCGAAGAGGTGGAGGGCACCACCCTGGCCGTGGCCGTTGATTACTACCTGCGCGCCAGTATTGGCGTCACCTGGAAACACATTGATTCCAACCTGGCGCCTTTCGGCGCTGGCGAGGAGCGTGGCGATGGCCGGGCCAGTATCGATGCCAAGGATTGGGGATTGATGGTGCAGGCGCCCCTGGTTGACCTCGCACGGAAGAGCGGCCTGCTGGCGCCTCCGGGCGAGTCGCTGGTTGATTTCTGGTTTGATCCCGGCTTTTATTTCAGCAAAACCAATATTGGCGACAAGATCTCCTACATTGATGCGGCCCAGTCCGATCCCCTGCCCAGAACCCTCACCCTGGGCGTCAATCTCCAGACCGGGGTGCGTTGTCGCGGCCTGCCGCTGGCGGGGTTCAACTGGAGCCGCGAGGCTGAGGATATGCTGGTTGAGCGCTTCAAGGATGGTTCGTCAACTTATCTCGACACTCCGCCCGATCTCAATTTCTGGGATCATGTATTCCGAGGCAAGTCCAACGCAGAGATCATCAGCAAGCGTGGATATGAATTGGGTTTCGCCGGGATCTATTTCCTACGCGGCGGCAAGTATGAGGACGTAGAAGGAAAAGTCTTGCTGGAGACGTCAGGATACGGCATCAATTTTTTGCAGCCGCTGCGCATCGCCGCCGTTCTGCTCAATCTGGACCAAAAATGGCCCCTACGCCTCTTGAGCCATCTGGCTTTTGAAAAGCATCACAGTGAATATGAAGCCGCGCCGGAACACCCCCTGGCAGAGACGGAAGCAGACAGTTATGTTCTTCGTTTGAGCGCTTTTCCGATATTTAGATAGAACGTCTTGAAATTTTTTTCTGGTCAGCAAGCAGGATACTACTAATTTGTGGCGTTAGTCCGATCTGTTTGGGTTGACGCCTTCGCCAGGAGCCGCGCGCTGAAGCGCATGACACTTTAAAGGAAGCTGAATCATGCCTCAAATCGCCAAAGGGGGGAAATACGTTTTTGCGTGGAGCACGATTCGGGACGATGGGTCCATTGTCCTTCCGGCAGAAGCGGCTGCGGAATATGAGCTCGCGGATTTTGAGAAGGTGATTCTGATCTCGGGCAGCCGCTCCAGCGGAGGTATGGTGGTGGCCAAGGCGGAGCGCATCGCTCAATCGGCCATGGCCGCCATCCTTTCCGACAATCCACTCCTGGAAAGTTTTCAAATGCGCGAAGGAGAGCTGCTCCCCTATAAAGGCAGGATGTATGGCTGGAGCACCGTGCATCCGGGAAAAATCCTGAAATTGTCCTCCAGCACCATGGCGGGCTTAAAAATCAATCCGCAGGATCGTTTACTGGTCATCAGGGGCAGTTATATCGGATTTGTCATGGCCCTCAAGGGGCCCATTATCGCAGCGGCGCGAGCGCATGCGGAGATCATCGTGGTTTGAGGCTGCCAGCTGCTCCACCACAGCGGCCACATCCTCAATATGTTCCACCACGACTGTCGCCCCTTCTTTTTCCAATTCCTCCCGGCTGCCATACCCGCACAGGACGCCGATGGAGCGCGCCCCCGCTTTAATGGCCGAAATGATATCCGGCGTGGTGTCGCCCACCATGAGACAGTGACTGACAGGAATCTGCAGCTGAGTGGCGGCGAAGAGAATGGGCATCGGATGTGGCTTGAGGCGGCGCGTGGAATTGCGCGTGACCACCAGCGTAAAAAAATGCTGTAACTGATGTTCTGCGATGAAAGCTTGTGCCTCGGCATCGCTGCGCGTCGTGACCACCGCCAGCTGGTAGCGGCCGTGCAGTCTGGCCAGCAGTTCCGGCACGCCCGCGATGATGGGGAAATGGTGTCCTTGCGCTCTCCTCTTGCCGCTGAGCCGCTGCCACAGATTCATGAGAAAGGCATCCAGGCCCAAGCGGTCGAGCAATGTGATGAGCGCATTGACGGGCGTTTCAGCGATCATCACCAGCCGGCGCGCCCGGCGCTGCGGCTGCGGGATGTGCAGCCTTTGCAGCCACGTTGTGACTCTGGCAACCGTCTGGTCATCGGTGTCCATGAGCGTGCCGTCCAGATCGAAGAGGATGGCTTTTATGGGTTCGTTGATGTGCATGTCGTGTTCAATATTTTCAATTTGGCGAATCGATTAACCGCAAAGGGCGCCGAGGATCGTCGAGGTATTCTTCCAATGTATGGAAACTGGTTTTTCCTCTGTTTCTTTGCGCACGCGATGCAAAATTAAAGCCAGGTGGATTACCCCCGCCATCTGTAATTTCCTTGCATTCCCGCCTGCCGAATCCCGGCCCTAAATCAGCCGCCCAACTGGACCATAACCTTTACCCGGTTTCTTCCATCCCCCGGTTTGGGGATGACATTTCCTGCAACAGCCTTTCCATCCACAATCAGCTCAACCCTATTCCCCTTGCCAACGCGTTTCACCGTGATGTCATAGCGCACGCCCTGGAACAGGCGGGAGGCGCTGAACCCTTTCCACGCTTCCGGAATCACCGGCGCCACCATCAGTCCATCATACGCCGGGCGAATGCCGAGGATGTGCTGGGTGATGGCCACGTAATTCCAGGCGGCGGTGCCGGTGAGCCAGGAGTTTTTGGCTTCGCCGTGGGTGGGCGCGTCGGCACCCGCGATCATCTGCGCATAGACATAGGGTTCGCAGCGGTGCACATCGGCCAGATTTTCGCGCGCCGACGGATTGATGCGGATATAGGTTGCGAACGCCTGGTCGCCGCGGCCCAGCCGCGTCTCGGCGATCATAACCCAGGGATTGTTATGACAAAAGATGCCGGCGTTCTCCTTGTATCCGGGCGGATAGGAGGAAATTTCGCCCAGTTCGAGATAATACTTTGAATAAGCCGGCTGCTGCAGCATGATGCCGTGGTTGGTGCCCAATAGTTTATGGGTCGAATTCAGGGCTTTTTCCGCCAGGCCTTCCTCGATGCCGATGCCCGCCATGACGCAGAATCCCTGCGGTTCGATGAAGATTTTTCCCTCTTTGCATTCTTTGGAACCCACCTTTTTACCGAAATCGTCATAGGCGCGCACGAACCACTGTCCGTCCCAGCCGTGTTTTTTGACGACCGCGGACATGAGTTCAGCGGCCTGGCGGTACTGCTTGACTTCAGTTTTCAGGCCGCGCTGTTCGGCCAGTTCCGCCAGCTCGTTTGCGGCCAGAACGAAGAGGCCGGCGATGAAAACGGATTCAGCGACCTGGCCATCCTTGTTGGTGGTGGTCTGAAAGGATTGTCCCGGCGTATCGGAGAAACAGTTCAGATTGAGGCAGTCGTTCCAGTCGGCGCGTCCGATGAGCGGAAGTCCGTGCGGCCCGATGCGCTGCAGCGTGTAGGTCAAACTGCGCTGCAGATGTTCGTACAGGGGCGTCTCGCTGCCGGGTTGGTTGTCATAAGGGACTTTTTCATCGAGGATGGAAAAATCGCCCGTTTCTTTCACATAGGCGATGGTCCCCAGGATGAGCCACAGGGGATCGTCGTTGAAGTTGCCGCCGATGTCGTTGTTGCCGCGTTTGGTGAGCGGCTGATACTGATGGTAGGCGCCGCCGCCGGGCAGCTGGGTGGCGGCGAGATCCAGCACCCGCTGCCGCGCCCGTTGCGGCACCATGTGGACAAAGCCGAGGAGATCCTGATTGGAATCGCGGAATCCGAGGCCGCGGCCGATGCCGGACTCGTAAAAAGAGGCTGAGCGCGACATGTTGAAAGTGGCCATGCACTGGTAGGCGTTCCAGATGTTGACCATGCGGTCCGCATGTTTATCGGGCGTTTTCACCTGATAGAGCCCGAGAATTTTTTCCCAGTAGTTTTGCAGCGCCGTAAAGGCCTTTTCGACTTCAACGGGTTTGAGATATTTAGCTATGACCGGTTTGACCGTCTTTTTGTTGATGGTCTGAGAGGCTGGGGGATCAAACTTACACTCTTTGGGATTTTCGTGGTAGCCCAGCACAAAAATAACCTGGCGGGTCTCGCCGGGCTTGAGCGACAGTTTGATGTGATGGGAACCGATGGGGGCCCAGCCGTGGGCCACCGAATTGAAGGAGCGGCCGCGTTCCACGGCCGCGGGATTGTTCCAGCTGCGGTATCGGCCGAGGAAGACGTCGCGCTGGGTGTCGTAGCCGGCGGGTTTTGGCGAGCAGGCGAAGTAGGCGAAATGATCGCGGCGCTCGCGGTATTCGGTTTTGTGATAGATCACCCCGTTTTCGATTTCCACCTGGCCGGTGCTGAAATTGCGCTGAAAATTGCTGGCATCGTCCTGGGCATCCCAGAGGCAGAACTCGATGGCTGAAAAAACCGAAAGCTGCGCCTCTTTTTTGCGCTGGTTGGTGACCTGCAGTTGCCAGATTTCCAGATTTTCGCCGAGCGGGACAAAGTAACGCGTCTCGGCTTTGATCTGGTTGCAGGTGGAACCGATGATGGTATAGCCCATGCCATGGCGGCAGGTATAATCCTGCAATTCGTTTTGTGTCGGCTGCCAGGATGGAGACCAGAATTGGCCGGTTTCATCCTCGCGCAGATAGATATAGCGTCCGCCGAAATCAAAGGGCGCGTTGTTGTAGCGGTAGCGGGTGAGGCGGCGCAGGCGCGCGTCGCGATAAAAGGAATAGCCGCCGGCGGTGTTGGAGATGATGCCAAAGTAGTCTTCGCAGCCGAGATAATTGATCCACGGCAGCGGGGTGTCCGGCCGGGTTATGACATACTCGCGATTCTTGTCGTCAAAATAACCGTATTTCATGGCAGCTCCCTGTTATGAGGTGGTCGTGACGGTTTTTATGCATTGTACATCTGATAGTGACTGATGTCCGGGCGGGTATTCTGCATGAATTTCCGCAACTGACACCGGACGAGAAAAACCATTTACAACAGTTGTAGCGCCCCCGGATTAAATGCCCTGATGCAAACCCTTCCGAGCCATGGCACGTGCTGCAATTTCACTCCTGCTTCATGCTTCTGAGATCGTAAAGATGCATGCCTCTGATAGATCCAGATAACAGATCCGGATAATTCTGCAAAAACGAAAACGCTGCCGTGGGCTCGTGGCCCCAGTAAAGAAAACAATCTATCCGGTTCGCCTGCAATTCTTTTTTCATCAAGTTTTGGTCATCATAAATAGCACAACTGCCATAATACTTCCAGTCGCGGTAATGGCACAGATAGAGGCTCTCATTCCAGTTTTTATTGGAGGCGATCCTGGCCTCCCCGGGCGTCTCCGCTGCTTGCAGCTGCCGGGCCAGATCGAAATATTTTTTGTCGCGATCGAAATAATTGACCAGTTTCTCCATGGGAAAGTAGCAGAATGAAACAAGCAGGAGAACGGTGACGATCTTTTTGGCAAACGTACTTCCCTGCTTGAACCAGATCGCGAGTACGTGCAGTAGCATGATGACCAACAACAGATTTACAAACCACAAATAACGTTCTTCGACCCAGACAAGCAGATATCCGCCAATATAAATGAAAAAGGGCAACAGCCATTTCCACGCCTCTTTACTGGAAGGGATGGAGGAGAATTTGCCAAAACCCCAAAAAATGAAAACCAACACAATGCCCCAGGCAAAAGGTGAGAATTGATTTAATAGATCTAGCGAAATGGAAAAAAAACCTCGGATGATGTTGGCATAAGCAACCATGTCTTGCATTGATTTCCAGGGCGACCAGGGAACCACCGGTACGCAGTGCGGGTCATCCCAGGCGCTGGTCGCCGCGGGGTAGGGTGGCGGCACCAGCCCGGAGCGATCGAGAATGAATTCTTCCTGATTTGGATCGATAAAGGCGAAAGCCCAGCCATTGGCATGGTGCCCCATGCCGAATTGATTGTATTTTTGCGACTGCAGGACCATCCATGAGATGGCAATGGTAGTAAATATCAGCAGGGAAAGGGCATAATTTTTCAAAATTTTGCGCCCGTTTTCATGACGCCGGTGATAGTATTCGAGGGCATGATACGCCAATAGATGAACCATGATGAACGGCAGTGAATAATATTTGGCCAGATAAGCCAATCCCGCCGCAAAGCCCGGCGCGATCGCGTTCGAGCCCTTATCAAAATACCCGGGACGGTAGAGGATGGTCAAATAGAGCAGCAAACAGACGGCCAATAACAGGTCCGGACTGATCACCGACATCGCCATCCACAGCACCGGCGGCACCAAAACAAAAAGAGTCAACCAGCGAATCCAACCCGCTAATTTCAGACGTTGCAGCCAGACATTTGCCAAAATAAACACAGGGACGCCCATCAACAGGTTCATCAATTTGAAAGCCGGTTGCGCCTTAATGCCCATCAGCAGAAAGGGGGCCAGAAGCCAGGAGATTAACGGGTTCCAATGGTCATTGACGGACAAAATGAAGTGTCCCTTGAGGATCAGGAGGGCATTGTTGATGTAGCTGATGCCATCCGGATTGATTTGATAGCGGTAATAGGGCAATAAAAGGCATCCAACTGACAGATAAAACGTAATGGATAGCAGCAGGGGCAGTTGACGTGTAAGACGTTTGTTCATTATTACTCCAAACAATGGCACTGTTCTTCCTTATTTGAGATTATTGCGGGAATCGTCCCCGGCTTGAGAGAAAAGTTGATTATTCTGTCTCGGATTTGGTGTAAGCACGACTCTCAAGGTGAAAATATTCACCGCTGCGGTGCAGAGAAGTGGCTTCCAGCGATCCATGACACAGACTCCGAGTCTGTTGCATTCATCAACCGCCGAGTTGTTTCCATTATATTTTGGGAACAGGTTTTGATTTGAATTGCATCTCAGCCATAAAAGTTGCCATTGATGCTATTTTTATGTTTTTTTTGCGCGTCTCTGCGTTTTCCGCGGTGAATACTGCAGATCATATGAATTTAATCTTTCTTGCAGCAAAGGCGCACATGCGCAGCAACAGGAGCCCATGCTGGAAACGGCTGATTTGCGTCGAACCATAGTCGCGATCCCGGTAGCGCACAATCACTTCAACGATTTTTAAATTTAATTTTGCCGCGCCGAATAGCAAATCAAAGTCACCAAATGGATCGAAATCACCAAAGTAACTGCGGTGCGCCTTGATTTTCTGGTAATCGCTGCGAAACAGAACTTTGGTGCCGCACAAGGTGTCTTTGAGGCGTTGACCGAGAAGGTACGAAAAAACCAGACCGAAGAATTTGTTGGCGATATGGTTGAGAAAGCGCATCGCCTCTTTTTCCATGGGATAGACCAGGCGGCAGCCGTTGATGAACTCCCCTCTGTTTCTTTTCAAGGCCTCATAGAATTTGGGGAGATCTTCCGGCGGCGTGGTCAGGTCCGCATCAAGAATCATGAGAATATCGCCGCTGGCGGCAGCAAAGGCCTCAAAGACCGCATTGCCCTTGCCTTTGCCGCTTTGTTGCATCAGCTTGATATCCCACGCGGGATATTTTTTCTCTACTTCGACCATTTTTTGGTAGGTGTCATCCTGTGAGTGGCCTTCGATGAAAATGATTTCCTGTCCGGTGCCAAATCGGGGCATGCGTTTGATGGCATTTTCGATGTTGCCGCTTTCATTGCGCGCCGGAATGACGATGCTCACCGAGTGTTCTTTCTCCGGTTCCACGGACGGACGCGCGATGATGATGTTGATCATGCAGAGGTGGTGGAGGAGCGGCAGATTCGCGATGATGCGGTTGAACAGAAAAGAAAGGATCGGGATGTTTCTCGGCAATAGCAGCTTGCGGTCGATGCGGATCGTCTCGAAGCCTTCCAGTCTCAGGAGATTATCCAAATCCGCGGGCGAGAGCCAATTTTGCAGGGGCTGCTTGAATTTTAATCCCACCTTTTCCGCGAAGCGGAAGACCGGCTCCCAGAGATAGCTGTAATAAGAAATCACGATGCGGCTGTGGGGGCGTGCTACGCGTTGCAGGCTTTTCAGGGCGGCCTGAATATCCCAAAGGGTACCGACCAGATCGGACATGATGATATAATCGAAGGGCTCATCCATCTGCAGCGCTTCGGCATCATCGTATTTGAAAATCAAATCGGGATATTTTCCCCGGGCAATATCGAGCATTTTTTCGGAAAAATCAATCCCCACGCCACAGGATGGTTGCACGGCTGCCAAAAGTTCTCCGGTTCCACAACCGATCTCGAGCACACGGCTGTTGGCCGGAATGATGAAGGAAAAATACCTGGCCAGATTTTTATGATAATACCAGTTTTTTTTGATCCAGCGTTGACGCTGACCGGCATAATTGTCATAGTAATTTTTTAGATCATTTTTATTCATCTTCGAGTGAACCTGTGTTTATCCCATTGAAAACCGCTTCGGCAAAAGGCGATATGGCAGGCTACTGCCTGAGATCCGTGTGGCTGGCAATTGGTTTCCCCTGGCTCTGTGCGGGCAGGAATGCGATCCTGCTGGCTTTGTAACGCCAAATATAAAGTAATAAGAATATACAGAAAAGTAAAGACTTTTGCAGAAGATCAACTGTGCTATAACCTACTCTATCCCGGGAATGTCGCTGAAAATGTGATTTTTATAATGCGCCAGATCATGCGCTGGTTGAGAAAAATTTGCCGGAAACGCTTTTCGGGAAAAGCTCTGAAAATAGAGCAGACAGCCATCGCGCCAGATTTGGGCATCGCGCGCCTGTTTGACAAGCAGGCCGTCGACAAGACTAAAGCGGCCGCTGTCGATCATTCCTTCCAGGCTACGCCATTGTTGTTGCAGCCAATTCACAGATTGAACCCCGGAATCGTACTGATGACATAATTCACCCCACAGCGTCTTGCCGGATCGCATCTTATAATTCCATGGCACATGGTGAAACCACAGCAGCAGATTCTCCGGACAGGTTTGCAGGTTATCAAAAACATCCCGTGTGGCAGGATGATATTGGCTTACCGCGTCACTGCCTGAAGAGGATCGGTTGAAGCCGAGGCCGAGGCTGTCCGCGCGGTGGTAATAGACTGACGTCCAGTCCTGGCGGCCGCTGTCGACCCAGGGGCCGGGGCCGTAGTGGTGGCCGTAATACATGATATGATGCAAGCCCAGCGGCGTCATGTATTGCACGGCGATTTCGCGCGAGGCCAACATCATTTCGCGGATTTTATTCAGGGCGGCAGCATCGTTGCTGAAGGTCATGCGGATCCATTCTGTGGCGATGGCGCCGGAATCGAGATCGGGGTCCCAGGCGAGGCGGCCGAAGGCGTACCAGTTGGCCTGGCCAAAGGGATGGCCGGTCCAGTTGCGCACGTCGCCGATGTTGGCAACGCCGGCCATGGCGCTGAGGGGATGAGGATAGACAGAGCCATCGATCACCCTGGCCACCGTCGATCCGGATCCTGCGCAATGGGTCTCCGAGCGCAGGCATTCTTCGTACAACGGCGCGAGATAGACGAGATGAACCGAAGCGCCCAGATATTCCTGGGTGATCTGAAATTCCGGCATCACCGCGGTGGCGGGCATGGCGCCGAAGAGGGGATGGAACGGCTCGCGGGGCTGAAAATCGATGGGGCCGTTCTTGACCTGAATGATGACGTTGTCGCGAAATTTGCCATCGAGGGGGACGAATTCGTTATAAGCCTGTTTGGCCCGGTCATCGGGGACGTCCTTGTCGTAGACAAAAGCCCGCCACATGACAATGCCGCCATGCGGCGCCACCGCATCGGCGAGCAGATTGGCGCCGTCGGCGTGGGAGCGGCGGTAATTCTGCGGTCCCGGTTGGCCTTCGGAGTTGGCTTTGACGAGAAAACCGCCGAAATCCGGGATCATTTCATAGATCTCATCCGCCTTGTTCTTCCACCAGGTGATGACTTGTGGATCGCAGGGATCGGCGGTTTGCAATCCGCCGATTTCGACGGGCGCGCTGAAGCGTGCCGTTAGATAGACTCTGATGCCGTATGATCGAAAGATCTCCGCCAGCGCGGCCACCTTGGCCAGGTACTCCCGGGTCAAGACTTTTGCATTGGCATTGACATTGGTCAGCACCGTGCCATTGATGCCGATGGAGGCATTGGCGCGCGCGTAATCCCGATAGCGTGGATCGATGCTGTCCGGGAGGGCGGACCAATCCCACAGCGAACGTCCGGCGTAGCCCCGTTCAACCGTGCGGTCGAGGTTGTCCCAATGGTTCAAAATTCTTGTTTTTACTTTGGGCAGACTCTTGATGGCGAGGTGCGCAATATCCTGATGAGATTGCAGCAAACGCAGAAAGTGGAAGGTGCCGTACAAGACGCCCGGATCGGAGAGGGCGGTTATGGCGGTGATCTTTTTTCCCCTGTGCCGGGTTGTGAGGATCAGATAGCCCGCATCGCCCAGCCCTTGCAGTTGCGCTTCCAGCTTGAGGGAAGAAATGATGGTGGAACTGGCCGGCGTCCCGGCCACTACGATGCCATGACTTGTCACCGCGTGGACGTTGGGTATTTTTACCCCGAGCAATCCATGCAAACCGGACTGTAGTTCTTGAGCGGCGGAGGCGATGAGGGGCGAATCGCCTGCGGTCATCCATCCCGTCACTGATGTATTATATTTTGCGAGCAGCGCGCGATCGGCGATTTTGTCATAGCGCAGCCACAGTCTGTATCCATCTTCTGCCATCAAGTGCAAAGAGGGGCAAAGTGAGATCACTAAAAGGAATAGAAAAATGGCATGGTACCGATATCGTTTCATGAGTGGTTGAACCTGTTTATAAATAGAGAAATCAGATTACACCGCTGCCTGTAACTAAAAATAGCCAATCGACATTAAAAAATCAAGCATATTGCTGCAACCCGACGCCCAGAACACCGCCGCAGCGGGAGGCTGTGGCAGGCCGCCGCCGTGATGTTGAGAGAAAGGCTCGAATGGCTGGTTGGGGAATGCGGGAATGATGTACACTTAATAATGGTTATTTTAATAGATGAAGGCCTATAAAAAAACAGGGGATTTCAGGGCTTCAAATCCAGGCGTTAGTTCTGTTCGTGCTGGGCTCGTGCTGGGATTTGGTTATGGCCAAGCCAATCATGCCATCGCAGATTTTGCAAGCGGACGGCATCGGGCCGATGCTTTCCAAGTTATCCTGGCGCAGGAAGCCCCGCTTGTAAAGCTGCAGCAAATTCTGCCGGATGCAGCGATAGGCCGCATGCATGCCCATGGAACCGTATACGTCAATACGCTTGATGCTTTGGGCTTTGGGTTGTTGCAGCTTTCAACCATGGAGACGTTCCGGGGGCCCTGGAAAATTGAAATATTGTCGCACGACCTGCAATTTAATCGTGCCATTGAAACAGCTAAACGCGCTATCCGGTGGCTAAAACGCACCCCCTCTCCCCCCGTACGCTTTGCGCAGTTTATGGAATCTGTCACCCTCGTCCAGACACAAACGCCACCCCCTATGCTGCTGAATCTCTGGCGTGAGTCATGGCGGCAACCGTGGACGTGCCATCGGTTATTGTATCACATCGCAGCGGCGGTTGCTTCGAGGCGGGATTTTTCGATCCACGGAAACAGATATGATGCAGTGCCCGATGCCTTCTACGATCACCTGATAGCCCTTATACAAAAGACCGGAAAAGCAGATTAGTCTGAATTATTCACCGTCAAGAACGCAAAGCCCAAAGAAAAAAAACATATACCTACCGTCGATAATAACTTTTGGGACTGAGATGAAATTCAAATCGAAACTTGTTCTGTAATCCCGACAAAAACAGCTCAACAGGCTCTGCACGCCCTGCGGTTTATGGATAGATCAGGTTGGATCACCGGACTTGATCGCCATGCGAGCTTTTTCGGGGGTTCCTTTTAATATATTTCGCAGCGGAGGTGGCCGATGAAAACATCTCGTTTGTTCCTTGCCATTCTAGCGATCCTGGTTTTTCTCTATTGCAAAGGCGAAAAAAACCCCTCTGCGCCGCCAACCGGGTATGACCTCGAGCGTCATCCGCCGCCGCGTTTTGTGCGTGTGAATTTTATCGATGCCGGCAGAATGGCTCGTATCTCGAAATTCCGCTCCGCCATTGTCATGGATTATTCCGATGATTTTGAATCCTGCCGCAGCATGATGCACTATTTTGAACCCCGCAGCGATTTCGACTGGCCGGCCTTGCCGATGTGCGCCCCTGTCGCCGGCGAGGTGACGCAAATCATTCAGGACG
>CAUJEL010000037.1 GCA_963169875.1 Candidatus Zhuqueibacterota bacterium | reverse complement strand
GCGGCAGTACCCGCTAACATGTCTTGCTTTTAAGTGCCATCCAGGCTATTGATAATCATGATGAGCAACGCCACAGAATGGTTGCGACAAAAAATAACGGCACATGGTATAATTCGCTTGCTTTTGAGAAAAAACATCTTTAGTTTAAACAAAAGAGTATGTCTGAACATATGGACATACTGGAAAGGTGGAGACCATGCCTGATCGCATCGATCATCGCGGCGCGATTCCTCTCTATGCCCAGGTCGAACAGGTACTGCGCGAACTCATCGCCAAACCGGAATACAAACAGGGCAAACTCCTGCCCGGCGAGGTGGACCTGGCCAAACAGTTCGGCATTTCGCGCAATACCGTGCGCCAGGCCATCAACAAGCTGGTCCATGAGGGCTTGATCAGCCGCAAAAAGGGGGTGGGCACCAGGGTCCTGGACAAAAAGGCCGTCACCACCCGTCTCGATAGCTGGCTCAGCTTCACCCAGGAGATGAACGAAAAAGGTATTCTTTTCAGGAACATCAAGATCTCCGTCACCTGGGTCACGCCTCCCGCTGAAGTCGTCCATTTCTTCAATATTCCCAAAGATAAACTGATTCTCAAACTTGAACGGCTGCGCGGTCTCGAAAACGGCCCGGTGGTCTATTTCATCTCCTATTTCCATCCGCGGATAGGCCTGAAGGGTGATGAAGATTTCTCCCAACCGCTTTACCACACCCTTGAGGAATCCTATCACACCGTCGTCGCCATCTCCAAAGAGGAGATCAATGCCATGGTGGCCGATGAGCTGATCTCCAGCAAGCTCCGTCTACCTGTCGGTGATCCCATCCTGTGCAGAAAACGGTATGTTTTTGATCCCGGCCGCAGACCTGTTGAATACAATATTGGCTATTATAACGCAGAACGATTCACCTATACCATTGAAATCGAACGCTCCCGGAAGTGATATTTCACTCATCAGGCAGGATGGATGCGATCTAAAACGCTCAAAATATTGTTCTGGCTTGTTTCCGGTGCCATCCTGGCAGCTCTTTGGGGGCCGGCCCAAAAAGGCGATGCCCAACAGCAGGTCCATTACTGGTTCGTCGCCGGCGTCAAAGACAACATCCCGCCCTGCGTGACCTGGTTTAACGAATCCCAGGATTCGATCCAGGTGGTGGCCACGCCCATCCCCTGGAATGAGCATGAGAAAAAAGTCCTCACCGCCATCCTCAGCGGCAATCCCCCGGATGTGGTCAATCTGGTCACGCCGGTGCCCAAGTGGGCGGCGCGCAAGGCTCTGGTGGCTCTCGATTCCATCATCGTAGCGGACAAGCTGGATACGGCGAATTTCTTTCCCGCCCTGTGGCAGGAGATGAAATACCGCGACGACACCTATGCGCTTCCGGCCTATACCGGCGCGTTCGCGCTTTTCTACAATAAACGCTTGATGCGCCGAGCCGGCCTGGATCCTGCTCAGCCTCCAGGAACCTGGGAGGAAGTAAAAGATTATGCCCGTAAAATGACGCGGCGCGAAAACGGCAAACTCACAGAGATGGGCTTCATCCCCCAGTATGGCAATATCGAAACGCCATTGATTATCGCTTTCGAGCAGGGCGTGCGATTTGTGGATGCCAGTGGCAGTCGGGTCGATCTCCTCGATCCGGCGCTCATCCACTCCCTGCAGTGGGAGCACGATTTTTTCGACATTTATAAGGTCGACGAGGTGACCGCTTTTATGGGCGGATTCGGCTACGGCAATCAGCACGGCTTCATCGCGGAAAAAGTCGCCCTGTTCATCAACGACAACAGCTTTATCGATCAGATCCAAAAATACAACCCCGGTTTGGACTATGGCGTGGCCATGATCCCGTCCCTGGAAGAGCGTCCATCGGTCTCCGCGGCAGGGAGCTGGTGGCTGGCGATCCCGAGGGGCAGCAGGCATAAACGTGGGGCCTGGGAATTCATGAAATTTGTGGTCAGCCATCCGGTGCAGCTCCGGGAAGCCATGAGCCGGGAAGAGACCCTCTTTCCGGTCAACCGGCTGGCCGCCCACGATCCGGCATTCCTCGCCATGCATCCCTATATGGCTGTTTTCAGCGATCAGATGGAGCAGACGCGCTCCAAATCGATCACGCCGCTTGTGCACGATATATTCTGGCGCGAATTCAGCCTGGCCCGCGAGCGCAGCCTCCGCGGCGTTCTGCCTCCGCAGCAGGCCTTGTTGGCCGCCGAAAAGACGATTCAGTTCTCCCTGGATCGGGCGCTGGAATACGATCACTATGTCAATGCAAGAATGAGAACGGAAGAATTCTTCGATTGAAAACAAGCCGTAAAAATACCCTCTGGGGGTATCTCTTCGCCTCACCGTGGATTGTGGGATTCCTGATCTTTGGGCTCTATCCCATTTTTGCATCCTTTTACTACAGCCTGTGCCAATACGATGTCCTGCGCATCCCGCAGTTTGTGGGGCTGCGCAATTACCGCGAGCTGCTCTTTCAGGATCACTATTTCTACAGCGCGGTCTGGAATACCCTGTTTTACACATTCATCCGTTCGCCGCTGGTGATCATCGGTTCCCTGGCGCTGGCCTTGATCGTTAGCCGGGCTGCTCGCGGCGTGAAATTTTTTCGCACCATCTACTTCATACCGTCCATCATCTCCGGCGTCATCCTGTCGGTGTTGTGGTTGTGGCTGCTCAATCCGCAATATGGACTCATCAACAGCGCGCTGCAGTTCTTCGGCCTGCAGGGACCACTGTGGCTGATCGATCCGAGCTGGTCAAAGCCCGCCATCATCTTAATGAACATCTGGTCTCTGGGCGGCGGCCGCATGCTGGTCTTTCTCGCGGCCATCCAGAACGTCCCGACCCATTACTATGAAGCGGTGGAGATGGATGGCGGCGGCTGGTGGGCCAAATTCACAAATGTCACGCTGCCCTTCATATCTCCGGTGCTCTTTCTCTGGTTCATTCTCGAGGTCATCTTCTCTTTGCAGGTCTTTGTGGAAGCTTATGTCATGACCAAGGGAGGTCCGCTCAACTCGACGCTTTTCTACAACTTGTACCTCTACAATAAAGCGTTCGACGATTTTGATATGGGGTATGCGTCAGCCCTGGCCTGGCTGCTCTTCATCCTGGCGGGCGTCATCACCTTTGTCCAGTTCAGGTTGAGCAAACGATGGGTTTATTACAGCGGCGGAGCGGAAAAATGATGCAGCGCCAACGCGAAAGTTCTCTGATTTTCATCCTGATGGTGGTGATTGCCCTCTTTTTCCTGCTGCCGTTCCTGTGGGTTCTGCTCACGTCCTTAAAACCGGAGGCGGAAGTATTTTCGCGCAATTTTCTGCCCACAACTTTGCAATTTGATAATTATCTGCAGCTGTTCCACAAGATTCCCTTTCTGCTCTTCCTGCGCAATTCTGTTTTCATCACCGTGATTTCCGTCATCGGCGTGACACTCTCCAGCTCGCTGGTCGGTTATGCCTTTGGCTGCATGAACTGGCGCGGACGCAATTCCCTCTTTTATTTTGTCATCGCCACCATGATGCTGCCCATGCAGGTCACCATGATACCCGTGTTTGTCATTTTTAAGGAGATCGGCTGGCTCAATTCTTTCAAGCCCCTTACGGTTCCCATGTTCCTGGGCGGCGGTGCATTCAATATTTTTCTGATGCGGCAGTTTTTCATGACGGTTCCCGGCAGCCTGCTTGATGCCGCGCGCATCGACGGCTGTTCGGAACTGGCGATTTACTGGAAAATTGTCCTGCCTTTGGCCAAACCGGCGCTGGCGACCGTGGCAATTCTCACGTTCATGTTCACCTGGAACGATTTTCTCGGGCCGCTGATTTATCTCTCCGATAAAGCCAAGGGCACGCTGGCGCTCGGACTGGGGCAGCTGGCCGGACAGCAACAGCCCGAATGGGCGGTCCTGATGGCCGCATCGGTTTTGATGATGCTGCCGGTCATTGTCATCTTTTTTCTGTTCCAAAAATATTTTATCCAGGGTTTCACCATGAGTGGCATCAAGGAATAAACGTTCATTTTCAGATGTCGCACACATCACAAGTGCACGACATTCAGGTATAGGCAATCAACCAATTTTGTGCCAGGAATTGGACACCACCAAGGTGTCCGACATCCGGGCATGCTCAATCACGCAACTTTGTAACAGGTATTGGACACCGCCAAGGTGTCCGGTACCCGGGTTCGTTCCATCTTGCACAGGAGGTCACCTTTGAAAAGAGTCAGGATGTGCAGTATCTGGTTGGCGCTTTTGATGATGGGGACCAGTACGCTTTTATGGGCCGGGACGACCGGCAAAATCAGGGGCGTGGCCATTGACAATGAAACGGGCGCACCCCTGCCGGGCGTCAATGTCAGTCTGGTGGGCACGTCCCTCGGCGCGTCGGCCGATGTGGATGGCGTATTTATCATCCTTCAGGTTCCTCCCGGCACCTACACGGTGCGCGCCACCGCGGTGGGCCGTCAGACGGTCGTGGTTGAAAACGTCACCGTCAAAGCCGACTTGAGCACCCCGCTGCGGATCAAAATGGTGGATGCGACCATTGCGCTCGGCAAGGAAGTGGTCATATACGCCGAAGCGCCGGTGATTCAAAAAGACATCACCGCCAGCGTGCAGAACCTCGGCATCCGCGAATTGGAGCGCATTCCCATGCGCGATACCAAGCAGGGTCTCATGGTGCAGGCGGGCATTTTCTTTGACCCGGTTCCGGTAGCCGGCGGCCTGGGTTCGGCCGGCAAAGGCGAGACACGCTATTCCGTGCGCGGCGGCAGCCAGGATGAAGTTAAGTGGTTCATCGATGGCGCGCGCACCAGCAATCTGCTGCTGGGCCGCGCAGACTGGGGCGGATCGTTCACCAACGTCAACATGCAAACCATCAAGGAAGTTCAGGTCATGACCGGCGGCTTCACCGCTGAATACAGCGAGGCACAATCCGGTGTGGTGAGCATCGTGACCCGCGAAGGCGGCGATCGTTTTCACGGTACCGCGGAGGCCAGCTATGGCTTGCCCGGCCAGCATCATTTTGGCAATTACATATACGATCGTGCCACACAAAAAGAATTCATCGCCAACACCCTGGCGGACGGATCTCTGGATCCCAAATGGTGGACGCAGCAGCGCCAGGCGCAAATCTACGATTACCGGGAGATTCCGGACTATACCTACGGCGCCAGCCTCGATGGCCCGTTGTTCAAAATCAAAGGCACGCCCCTCAATTTTTTCACAGCAGGCCAGTTCAGACAGCAGGCTTATACCCTGCCGCATCCGCGCAACGGCAGGACCATGAGCAACGTGCTGTTCAATCTCTCCTATAATCCCAAAAGCATCAAAATGAAATTAACCGGCATGTATAATCACGATGCCCATTCCACCCTGCAGGAAAACGGCGATTTCACCAACCAGGCCAAATACTACCGCGGCTGGGGCTCCTTGCTGGATACCTATACCTACTTTCTCAACTACGGCTTCACCCACGTCCTGCACGAGCGGCTCTTTTATGAATTGAAACTCGCCACCTACTGGTCTCAATTCAAGGAGAAACCTAGCGACTACAGTCTGATCGGCGCCAGTAAAAAGCCCACGCTGTGGGGATTTCACCGTTATGATGATTATGAGGGCGAGCCATTTGATAATTATGCCCCATCTCTCTTCAACCATACCCTCAGCGGCGATGTCTCTCTGACGGGCAATTTGAACTGGCAGTTCGATAAAAACAATCTCCTCAAGAGCGGTTTTGAGCTGCGCTACAACACCTTTGCCGAAAAAGAGAATTACCGTTTGCCTTCTTTCACCCGCGACAAATCGCTGTGGTTGAATCGGGGACTGCTGGAGACCTATCATCCACTCCAGGCCGCTTTTTATCTCCAGGACAAGATGGAATTCGAAAGCATGATCCTGAACATCGGCCTGCGTTACGACTATTTCAATCCCAACTATGAGTGGTTTGATGCCACCACTCTTTACAACCTCGCCATCGATCCGGACTATGACCCTGCGCTGGACATCGACAAGGATCAGGTGGATGATAACGGCAACATCAAATACGCGTTCGACAATGTCCTGACCAAACCGCGAAAAGCGGCCAAGACGCATCACATGGTGAGCCCGCGCTTCGGTGTCTCCTTCCCGGTCACTGAAAATTCACTGCTGCACTTCAATTATGGCCATTATTACCAGATGCCGCCTTTGGACCAGATGTTTGAACTGGGCTATTTCCGGCCCGAGTATATCGTAAAAAATATCGTGGCCGAGCAGGCCGCTGCAGCGGCGGATGGCAGAGAACTCAAACACATCGCCTCCAATGACGGCGACGCCGAGCGCGTCGTCGGTTTCACCAATGAGCCCTTGAAGCCGCAGAAGACCATCATGTTCGAGGCCGGCATCAAACACAGCTTCCCGGAAATCGCCGTGCTCGATGTCATTGCCTATTATAAAGATGTCTTTGACCAGACCGCGGAGCGCATGGGTCTGTTTGATCATCATATCTATGGCTGGGATCCCTTCAACAAGGTCACCACGCCCAATAATTCTTATCAGACCTACCTGGCAGGTGATTATGGGGATTCCCGCGGCTTTGAAGTGGCGCTGCACACCCTTTTCAGCCAGGTGATCTTTTTTGACCTCAACTACAGTTTTTCCAGAGCCACAGAGGGCCGCGCCACGCCGGGCGTGATCCGTTTTGACAGCGCCGGGCGCATCGTATACACCTGGGATAGTGATGTCAATAAACGCATTCCCGTGGAAAAGAGCTTTTCCCGGCCCCATGTTTTTCGCCTGAATGCATATGCGAAATACCCAAAGATGAAAAGTTCAAACTGGATCAATCAGGTCTTGCAGGAGACCAGCCTCAGTGTGCTGTTCAATTATTACAGCGGCCAGGCATTCACCTACCTGCAGGCGGATGATTCGCCGGACACCTACAATAATTACCGTTTTCCGGCCATTCACACCATTGATCTGAAACTCGAAAAACTGCTCAATTTGTGGGGGGCGCAGAACCTGGCGGTCTACCTCAACGTCACCAATCTGCTCAATCGCAAGAACCTGCGCTCCTATGGCGATGCCTTGTTCGACAGCGAAGCCACGAAAAACTATATCGAAAAAGGCACCATTTCCACGGTGGATGCGGACGGCTATGACATTGGCTGGCAAAATTACTTTGAAACACGCCGCATTTATTTTGGCATGAAATACAGTTTTTAAGGGAAAGAGCTAACCATGAGATCAAAAATACTGTGGATACTATTGCTGCCTGCGCTGGTCTATCCGCAGGCGCGCAAAGCCGAGTTCAAGCTCCATGACCGCGGCGTGCTTTGGGAAACCATGAAGGACGACGGCACCATCGGCGCGCCGGATCCGGCCAACCGCTTTCAATATTTCCCGAGCATGGACTGGCCGGGTGGCCCCAGCCAGATGGTCAAGGATGATCAACGTTCTTACATGCTCGGCGCCGGATTGTGGATCGGCGGCTATCACGACAATGGCCGGATTTTCCTCACCGAGAACGGTCCCTTCCTCAATGTGGATAAGGGCACTTTCACGGCGTTTGAAAGAGTGGATAACTACATCGAAAATCCCGGATTCAATCCGGCTGAGGCCGAACAGATCATCAGGATGGAGTTGACCACCACGGAAAATATCCAGGTGAAAAGGACCAGCCGGGCGTGGAGCTTTCCGGGCTATAATAATTTCATCATGATGGAGTATGAATTCACCAACAAGAATGCCGGTCGCATCACGGATGTCTACTTTGGATTTCCCTATCTCATCCGGCCCAGCTATCAGGACTTTGTGGTTCACAATGGCTGGGGCGACGATTTCAACCGCACGGATGATTTCGTCAGATACGACAGCGATACCAAAATGCTATATTCCTGGGATGACACGCCCAACTATACACTGCCGACCGATGTGGGCAATTACTGGGACGACAAGAACGAGCTGCGGACGACCGGCTATGCCGGATTTGCGCTGCTGGACGCCACGGGCGCGAAAAACAACCAGAAGCAGCCGGCGGTTCAATACTATGCCCAGCTCCTGAATAATGAAAAATATTTCACGTCAACCAGCAGTTCCGCGGCCGATATGTATAAAATCCTCAACGGCACGGACAAGACGCTGCAAGCACAGGATACAGACCGGCTATCGCCTTTCATGCTCATGGCCATGGGCCCTTATGATCTGGCCAAAGACGAAACTGTCAAGATTGTCCTGGCAGAGGCTGTGGCGGGCATCTCCCTGACCGAAGCCATGAAGGGACTGGCCAGTCAGGCCAAGCTGCCGCAGGGTGAAAATTTGCTCATGGAGAGCATCGAAGTGGCCCAGGACCTTTATGATAATAACTATGCCATGACCGTGCTGCCGCCGCCTTCACCGCAACTGGAGATCATCCCGGTGCCGGAAAATCAATCCATCACCCTGAACTGGCAACCTGTGGATGAAACCTGGATCGATCCGCTCATGGGCAGCAACGATTTTAACGAATACCGCATCTATCGCAGCAGCATCTCCTATATCGGCCCTTATGAGCAAATAAGGGTGATCCGGCCGAGCAGAGCCACGGACAAGAGCCGCTACTATGACGAAGAGAATAAAAAGTGGGTCATGGAGGACAAAGGCATCAGCTTGGGCGCGGGCTATTTCTACGCGGTCACTTCCGCGGACAAGGGGGGTTTTGAAAGCTGGATGACCAATCGCAATGAGACGCCGGTCTATGCGATCCGCCAGCCCGCCACCACGGCGCTCAATGTCAGGGTGTTCCCCAATCCCTTTCGTATCACCTCCGGATTCCCGGTCAGCGGCGCTGAAAATTCGATCGTGTGGACCAATCTCCCGGCCGAATGCACCATACGCATCTACACCACCAACGGCGAGCTCATCAAGACCATGGAGCACAACAGCCCGGTGAGCGGCGAAGAAACCTGGGATCAACTCACGGAAGCGCGGCAGCGGCCGGCCCCGGGCATCTATTTCTGGACCGTCGCATCCAGCGTTGGCAATGCGCAGGGTACGTTACTCATTATAAAGTAGAAGACGATTATGAAAACAAAAATAATCATTTTTTGGGCACTTTTAATGCCGTCGCTGCTGCTGGCACAATACGATTACGGATTTGATTTTGCCAAAACCGGATCCGCGGGTCTGCAATTCTTCAAGATCGGCACCGGCGCCCGGGAGACCGCCATGGGCGAAGCCGTTGCGGGCAGCGTTCGCGATGTCAATGCGGTTTTCTGGAATCCCGCCGGATTGGCCTTTGCCACCCGGTATCAGGCTTCTTTTTCACAGAATAACTGGCTGGTGCAGAGCAAGCATATCAGCGCCGCCGTTGCGATGCCATTGGGTTCGTTTACGGCGGCGCTCAGCGCTACCTCTTTCCAGATCGATGATTTCGAAGAGACCACGGTGACCCAGCCGGACGGCACCGGCCGCATGGTCAGTGCCGGCGACCTCATGATCGGCCTCAGCCTGGCGCGGCGATTCACCGACCATCTCGCCATCGGCGGGCAGATCAAATATGTCGAAGAGAAACTCGATAATGACCGGATTAATAATGTCCTCTTCGATGTCGGTGCCCTGTACGACACCGGCTTCCGTCATCTGCGTTTGGCTTTCTCGCTGCAGCATTTTGGTCCGGATATGAAAGTGGTGGACCAGACTTTCAGAACACCGCTGTTGTTTCGTCTCAATGCCACGGACGAAGTGTTCCACACCAAAGAAATGGCG
>CAUJEL010000036.1 GCA_963169875.1 Candidatus Zhuqueibacterota bacterium | reverse complement strand
GATCCCAGGAAAACGCCGTGACGCCAGTTGAACGACTCATGCACCAGGGGAATGACCGAGGGGCGCCTGCCGCCAAAAAGAATGGCGGATATGGGCACGCCGTTTGGGTCTTCCCATTTTGGGTCTATGGAGGGACAGTGCCCGGCAGGCGCAGTGAAGCGCGCATTGGGATGGGCGGCGGGATCCTTGCTCTCCGGCGTCCACTCCTTGCCGAGCCAGCTGGTGAGACGGCCGGGTTTTTGTCCGGTCATGCCTTCCCACCACACGTCACCCTCCGGCGTCAAGGCTACATTGGTGAAGATGGTATCGGATGCAATGGTTTTCATGGCATTGTAATTGGACTGCAGAGAGGTACCAGGCGCGACGCCAAAAAAACCGTATTCGGGATTGATGGCGTAGAGCCGGTCATCAGGACCAAACTTCATCCAGGCGATGTCATCGCCGACGGTCTCCACCTTCCAGCCCGGCAGCGTGGGGATGAGCATGGCGAGATTGGTTTTGCCGCAGGCGCTCGGGAATGCGGCCGCAATATATTTTTTCACCCCGTCCGGATTGGTGATGCCGAGGATCAGCATATGCTCGGCAAGCCAGCCGCCCTCCCGCGCCATCACCGAAGCGATGCGCAAGGCCAGACATTTTTTCCCCAGCAGTGCATTGCCGCCGTAGCCGCTGCCGTAGGACCAAATCATTTTTTCTTCGGGAAAATGGACGATGTATTTGTTATCGGAATTGCAGGGCCAGGGCACATCTTTCTCACCCGCGGCCAGGGGCCGGCCCACAGAGTGCAGGCAGGGGATGAAAGGGCTTTCACCCAGCACATCGAGGACCGCTTGCCCCATGCGCGTCATGATGCGCATGTTGGTGACAACATAAAGTGAATCGGTCAATTCAACACCGATGTGCGCGATTCGGGAACCCAAGGGTCCCATGCTGAACGGAATCACATACATGGTGCGGCCACGCATGCAGCCGCGATAAAGTTGTTTGAGGTTTTGTTTCATTTCGACGGGTTCGCGCCAGTTATTGGTGGGGCCGGCATCCGCTTCCTCCCGTGAACAAATGAAGGTGCGGCTCTCCACGCGGGCTACATCGGTTGGATCCGATAAGCATAAAAAACTGTCAGGTCGAAGTTTTGCATCGAGTTTTCTGAAGGTCCCCTGCTGTTCCAGGATGGAACAGAAATGTCTATTTTCCTCCTCTGAGCCATCGCACCAATGCACCTTTTCGGGTTGACATAGGTCCGCCATCTCCTGCACCCAACTCAATAATCTTTGATTGGACGTCATAGATTCTCCCGTTAAAGAGTCATTTTTTTAACGCTCATAGTATACTAAAGTTAAACATGGGAGTCAAGAGCTATCCTGTCGCGCCATTGTCGTTTTTTTGTTTCAATTTGGAACAAATCAACGCCCAAAGTCGTAAAAATGGCTCGTCAAAATAAAACTGGTGATATTTTATCTTTATATTTAATTGTTATTGTTATTGTTAAGTCATTATTTTACCGACTAACAGGGAGGTGGCATTGTGACTCTGGACACATTTCAGCCAGGGATTTTGGTCTAAAACGACCCACCTTTTCCAGCAGGGGCTGAGAGGTTGCCTCATTTTAAGCCACTTCAGCGGCTGGAGAAGAGTGGATGCACACAGGATGTTGTATTACAGAATTGTAATATGTCAATAAATAGATTGATTATTTGTAATATTATCCGTACATTAAAAGCTGTATTTCAAAAGAGACACCTTTTTTTGCCATTTTTGGCATGGGGTTTGCTATCCATTTAGGCAGATGGATGCAGTTTCCGGAATACAAGATGCATCTTGAATGTTACATGTCCTTGATTTGCTCAATCTGTGTCACCATTTAGCGCCGCGGCGCAGGGAATGGAGAGATGACAGGATCAGGGTAAATCAGCAGGATCAAATTGAGAACAAACTTGACAGTGAGTTATGGAGAAACCTTTTAAAAAAATTAATCCAAAGCAGCAGTTGAAGCGCGAAATGGCGAAGCTCAATGAACGCTACAAAGCCTCTAAAAATCGGAACCAACGATTCGTGGAGGGAACTATGCAACTTGGGAAAAATGAGCTGAAGAAGATCGCCGGGCTGGTGATGTTGATCGTCTTTATTTTCATCGAAGGCATCAGCGTGCTGTCCAATGACGTCTTCAGTTCAACGCAACGTGGCAAGACGGATCATATTACATCCCTCTTGCAGGAGCAACAGACGCTGACCGCCATCGATACACAAAGACGTACCAGTGTGAACAAGATCGTCGCCATCATATCACGTTACAATCGAAACATGTCCGACGGTGAAAAATACGCGATTGCCAATGAAATCTTTGAGATGACGCATAAATATCCGAATCTGAATGAAGAGTTCATTTGTGCAACCATCACGCATGAGAGTGCCAAATCCTGGAATCCTCGTGTCACTTCGCCAGTTGGGGCATTGGGTTTGATGCAAATCATGCCGGCCACGGGTGCGTTTCTGGCCGCGCAAGAGGGTGTCGACTGGACAACCCCCGAACAGGTCCTCTACAATCCGATCGTCAATATCCGGCTCGGATGCCGCTATCTCAGCGAATTGGTGGACATGTACCAGGTCGACGGTGGTTTGGCGGCATATAATGGTGGTCCGAAACGGGCCGCTCTTTGGTTGGCCTCCAATCGCAACGACAGCACGCTGTACGCGGAGACGCGTCAATATGTGCCCGCCGTGCGAAAGCTCTACGATCAATTCCGCCGTGAAGGCGTGATGTAATCCTCAAAAAAAGCGGCGCTCAAACGCCGCTTTTTTTTGCCTTTTTTCTCAGGATGATAACCCATGACGGCGCAAGATTTAGCTATGGGCGACGCATCACCCGATCGCCCCAAAAAACACCTCGGAGTCACTGAGTTCCTGTGGTGAATTATTCCACGCTAAAGATAGCCGCCTATTTTCCTTCCATCGTTATTCTTCCCCAAAAACCGTTTGCTTCTCTCCCAATTTTTAATTAAACTATTCCTCACTTTATGAAAGGATACCATGCAAGCACACGTCCTTGATGGCGCCTCCTTGACCATACCCGCGCTCTATCAAATTGCCTATAAGAACTTGCCGGTTGCCATTGCCGGTAGCGCCGTGGAACGCATGGCCGCTTCCCGCACCGCCATCGAAGAGATCATCCGCCAGGGCCGCATTGTCTATGGCGTCAATACCGGATTCGGCAAGCTGGCCAACATCCACATCGCCGACGACGAACTGGAAGCACTGCAGCTCAATCTGGTGTTGAGCCACGCCTGCGGCGTCGGCGACCCGATCGCGGCGCCCATTGTCCGCGCCATCATGGCCCTGAAACTCAACGCCCTGTGCAAAGGCTACTCCGGAACCCGTCCGGAGATCGCCACATTTTTGCGGGAAATGCTCAACCGTGAGGTCATACCCGTGATCCCGCAAAAAGGCTCCGTGGGTGCCTCCGGCGATCTGGCGCCCCTGGCCCACATGACCCTGGTGATGCTGGGCATGGGCGAAGCCTGGTACAAAGGCGGCCGCGTGCCCGGAGATATCGCCCTGGGGCGGGCCGGTTTGACGCCGCTCAAGCTGCAAGCCAAAGAAGGCCTGGCCCTGCTCAATGGCACCCAGGTGCTCACCGCCTATGCCGCCCTGGCACTACACCGTGGCCAGCAGCTGGCCAAGCTGGCGGACATTGCGGCGGCCATCAGCGTCGAAAGTTTGCTCAACACCCGCGCCGCTTTTGATCCGCGCATACAGCTGGCGCGCGGCCAGCGCGGCCAGATTAAAGTGGCAGAAAATCTCATCCGTCTGCTGACCGACAGCGAAATCGTTGAATCGCATCGCGATTGCGGCAAGGTGCAGGACGCCTACTCCTCACGCTGCACCCCCCAGGTTCACGGCGCGGTGCGCCAGGCCCTCGATTTCGTCGCCGATGTCGTCGCTGTCGAGCTGAATGCGTCCACCGATAACCCGCTCATCTTTCCGGAAGATCAGGAGGTGATCTCCGGCGGCAATTTCCACGGTCAGCCGGTCAGTCTTGCCAGCGATACCCTGGCCATCGCCGCGGCGCAGCTCGCCAATATCTCGGAGAGACGTCTGGAGAATCTCATGGATCCGGTGCAGAGCGGGCTCCCCCCCTTCCTGGCCATGGAGAGCGGCACCAACTCCGGTTTCATGATCGCCCAGGTGACCGCAGCCGCCCTGGTTTCTGAAAACAAGGTGTTGTGCCATCCGGCCTCGGTGGACTCGATCCCGACATCAGCGAATCAGGAAGACTTTGTCAGCATGGGCGCCTACGCCAGCCGCAAGGCTTTGGAAGTCATTGAAAACTGCGAAATCATCATCGGCATCGAACTGCTGGCCGGCTGCCAGGCCATGGATTTGAGAACCGATCTGGCGCCGGGCGCGGGCACCGGCCCCGCCTATCGCGTCATCCGCCAGCATATTCCCCCCATGCCCCATGACCGGCTACTCCATGCGGATATCCAAACCATGCATCATCTGGTACGTCAAAATGTCATTGTCGAAGCCGCTGAAGCCAACATCGGCGCACTCTAGTATTTAGCCAAGGGAGAAGTTTTTATGGATAAAATTGTCGGTGAAGGGTACACATTCGATGACGTCCTCCTGGTACCCAACAAGTCCGATGTACTGCCCAAGGAAACCGAAATACGCACCCGGTTGACGCGCAAGATTTCCATCAACATCCCCATTCTCAGCGCAGCGATGGACACGGTGACGGAATCGGATCTGGCCATCGCGTTGGCGCGCGAAGGCGGCATCGGCATCATCCATAAGAATATGAGCGTCGCGGAGCAAACCGCGGAGGTGGACCGGGTCAAACGCTCCGAGGCCGGCATGATCATGAATCCCATCACCCTCTCACCGGATCGCAAGCTCAGCGAGGCGCTGGAATTGATGTCCAGATACCGTATCTCCGGCATCCCCATCGTCGATGGCCAGATATTGGTCGGCATTCTCACCAACCGCGACATCCGCTTTGAAACCGATCTCAATAAACGTGTTTCCTCGTTAATGACGCAAAAGGAACGACTGGTAACTGCACCCGTCGGGACGTCGCTGGAAGAGGCGGAAAAACTGTTGCAGAAGCACCGGATCGAAAAGCTGCTCGTGGTCGATAAAGATCTCAAACTCAAGGGATTGATCACGGTCAAGGATATTCAAAACCGTAAACGCTACCCGCAGGCTTCCAAAGACCGTCACGGACGGCTGCTGGTGGGCGCCGCCGTGGGAGTGGCCAAAGACACCGCCGAGCGCGTGACCTCTTTGATTGAGGCTGGCGTGGATGTGCTGGTGGTAGACACAGCGCACGGACATTCCCGCGGCGTCATGGAAACCGTGCAACGGATCAAAAAGGAGCACCCGCAGATGGAGGTCATTGCCGGCAACATCGCCACCCCCGAAGGGGCTGCGGATCTCATCGCAGCCGGCGACGATGCCGTAAAAGTGGGCATTGTTCCGGGCTCCATCTGCACGACGCGTATTGTGGCGGGAACGGGCGTGCCCCAGTTGACGGCGATCATGCAATGCGCCGAAGTGTGCCGCAAACACAAGGTACCCATCATCGCCGACGGCGGCATCAAACAGACCGGCGACATCGCCAAGGCCATCGTGGCCGGCGCTGATGCGGTGATGCTCGGCAATATGCTGGCGGGCACGGACGAGAGTCCGGGTGAAACCATTCTCTATGAAGGCAGAAGTTACAAGGTGTATCGCGCCATGGGCTCACTCGGCGCCATGCGCGGTGGACGGGGTGACCGCTATTTTCAGGAAGGCGAACGGGATGTCAAAAAGTTGGTGCCCGAGGGCATCGAAGGGCGCGTCCCTTATCGCGGCAAGGTGGCTGATGTCATCTATCAAATGATCGGCGGTTTGCGCTCCGCCATGGGATACAGCGGTGCACAAAATATTTCAGACCTGCAGCAAAAAGGCCGTTTTATTCGCATTACACCCGCTGGCCTGCTCGAGAGCCATCCGCACGACATCATCATCACCAAAGAGGCGCCCAATTATATGCTGCAGGGCAAATAAGAATCAAAAAAAAGCCTCAGCATATGCTGAGGCTAAAGTTTTCTCACGGTAACCACCAAAATCACGGACGCGTCGCCGTGTTTTTCGAAAAGAGTGATTACTTTAATTTGGCAACGACACTGGCCAATTTGGATTTCTGATTGGCCGCCTTGTTCTTGTGAATAATGTTCTTGTTCGCCAGTTTATCCAACAGGGAAGCGGTTTGGCGATAGAGCTGTTCGCCTTCTTCTTTATTGGTCAGGGCGCGAACCTTCTTCACAAACGTACGCAGCGTCGCTTTATAAGCACGATTGCGCTCATTATCGCGCGCATTCGTCTGGATTCTTTTGAGTGCTGATTTGTGGTGTGCCATTTTTCCTCTCTTAATTTTTATAGCCTGTAATTATACTAAATTTTCTGTTAAAAAGCAATATTTTTTTATTGTTTCCCGCAAAATCACTTTTGAGATGCCTTTAACCGCAAAGAGGGCTTTATGGAAAAGATCGAGATCGTGCCCGTCACCAGCCGCAGCCAATTGAAGACTTTTGTCAAATTTCCCTGGCGCATTTACCGCGACGATCCCTACTGGATTCCACCGCTCATCCGCGAAGACATGAAAGCCCTTGACCGGGCGAAGGGGACGTTTTTTCAATTCGGCGAAGCCCGGCTTTTCCTGGCCTACCTCAAGGGCGAGGTGGTGGGACGCATGACAGCGCACATCAGCCGTCAATATGAGCGCTACCACGATAAAGAGACCGGATTCTTTGGCTATTTCGAATGCATTCCCAACCCGGAAGTCAGCCAGGCGCTTCTTGCCGCAGGTGAAGATTGGCTGCGCAGCCAGGGCAAGTCCAGGATCGTTGGTCCCATGAGCTTCACCATCTATGACATCAGTGGCATGCTCATGGAGGGGTTCGACGCCACGCCGGTCATCCTGACCTCCTACAATCCGCCCTATTACAACGACCTGATGCTGCAGGCGGGCTATCACAAGGCCATTGACTGGTATGCCTTCCTGGTGCGCAAAACTTCCACCTTGCGGCCCGGTTTGCAGCGCATCGCCAGGCGTGTGATGCAGCAAGAAGGCCTGGAAATTCAGACGCTGGAGATGAAAAATTTCAAGGAACGCGTCCAACAGGTAGGGCACATCTTTTCCGAAGCGTGGATGGAAAACTGGGGCCATGTGCCTTTGACCGAGGGGCAGATCAACGATCTGGCCGAAGAGCTCAAGATGGTCATCGTCCCGGAACTGACCTATTTTGCCATGTACCATGGCGAATGCATCGGGTTTTCGCTGAGCATCAAAGATCTGAATCCAGCCCTGCAAAAAGCCAACGGCCGCCTCTTCCCCTTTGGATTATTGAAAATACTCTGGGCGGGCCGCAAGGTGAGACGCCTGCGCACCATTGCCATGGGCGTGCTCAAGGAACACCGACATCGCGGTATCGATATCGCTTTCTACTTAAAGACCATCGAACAGGGCAGCAAACTCGGTTTCGAAGATTCAGAGTGTTCCATCATTGTGGAGAGCAACCAGCGCATGATCGGCGCGCTGGAAGACCTCTCGGCGGAGCGCTATAAAACTTACCGCTTTTATGAAAAGAAATGGAAGGATTGAGGATCCCCATCGGGACTCAATCAACATGACCTTCACCAGGAGTCGAAGCGTATGAAAGAACAGCAAAGAGCCTTATGTAATTTTGTCTGTCCTGCGCCCGGATGTGATGGCAAATGTGATCTGGTATTCAAGCACCATTGCGACCACAACTGCAGCGAAAAGGGACATACCTGGCCCAGCGAAGACTGGGATAAAGCGGCCTACGACGATGTTCCCAAAAGTCTTTTTTGTCTGACACCGTGCCCGAATCCATCTTGCCCGGGAACCTGCGGTAAAAAAGCAGAGCATCATGCTGATCATTTTTGTTATGCATGCGAGCATACGTGGTGAAGCGGCCTGCCTGTAACAGGCGGATGCGGTTTGCGGCACCATAAAATAACCCGCAAGCATGGAATAAAGCAGTTTGCTGCATCATTGAGCCACCCGGAAAACATAGACAGCAGGGAATTCGCCATGATTCATCATCTCATTCGTAAACAAACCGTAGCCGCGCCCATGGAAGACGTTTGGCGTTTCTTCTCCAATCCGGTCAATCTGGATGCCATGACTCCGCCTGATCTCTCCTTCCGCATTGTCGGTTCAACCGCGGAGAGCATGTATGAGGGCCAGTTGATCGAATATCGCATCCGCATCCTGCCGGGCGTGTGGTCGCGCTGGCTCACGGAAATTTCTCATGTCAAAGAAAAGCAATACTTTGTCGACGAGCAGCGCATGGGGCCCTACAAATTCTGGTATCACGAACACCGTTTCGCTCAGCTTCCAGAAAGCATCGAGATCATCGACCATGTCACCTACGACGTCGGGTTTGGCATCTTTGGATTGCTGGCGCACCAACTTTTCGTTCGCCGCAAACTGGAACGCATCTTTGCGTATCGGCGTACAATGGTGGAACAGCAATTCAGCTAGGTGCGACTTGCCGCACCATGCCATTGTAGAAGACATTCACCAGGAATCTTTTAGCTTTGGCCGAAAAGCCGTGCGTCTGTGGCGAATCAATGGTTAATGCGGCCGGTTGCCGAATATCTAACCTGTTCTATTCATAAACCGCCGAGGCCGCCGAGCTATTTTTAGTATGATTATCTAATTTTGTTTGATTCAGATTACATCTCAATCATAGTTATGATCGATACCAATTTCATGTTTTTCTTGTCTTTGCGTACCTCTGCGTTCTCTGCGGTGAATAATTCAGGCTAAAAGATGTCTGCATGACAGGTAATGAATAAAATGATGAAAAAAACCATTCTGACACTCACGATTTTATTGGGATTGACGTCCGTTCTCCACAGCCAATACTATTTCGGCCGCAACAAGGTCATCTATAACCAGTTCGATTGGCGCATCCTGCAGACGGACCATTTTGACATCTATTACTACCCGCAGATGCGCGAGCTCGCCGAGATCGGCGCTGCCTATGCAGAAGAGAGTTATCTCTTTCTCGAGAATAAATTCAATCACAGCATCCATGATCGCATCCCCCTCATTTTTTATGCAACCCACGCCCATTTCCAGGAAACCAACACCATCTCGTTTCTCATCCCGGAGGGCATAGGCGGATTTTTCGAATTTCTCAAGGGCCGCGTCGTCGTGCCCGCCAATGGCTCCATCGCAGATTTTAAAAACGTCCTGCGCCACGAACTGGTCCACGTCTTCACCCACAGCAAAGTCAACCGCATCCTCAAGAATCATCGCATGACCAATCACCCTGGTCTGCCGCTCTGGTTTGTCGAAGGCCTGGCGGAATTCTGGTCCAGAGGCTGGGACAGCGAAGCCGAGATGTTCATTCGCGATGCGGTCATCAACGGCTACCTCTTCCCGGTAGAGCGCATCTACGAAATCAGCGGCTCGTTTTTGATGTACAAGGAAGGCCAGGCGGTCCTGCGTTACATCGCTGCGACTTATGGCGACGAGAAAATTCTGCAGCTCATTGAAAATGTATGGATGTCGGCGCAGTTTGAGCAGGTCATGCAGATCACGTTGGGTGTGCCGCTGCGGGAATTCGACCAATCCTGGATATACACCTTGAAGAAACAATATTACCCGCTGCTGGCGCGCGAGGATGCCGCCGCGCGGGTGAGCGATCAAATCACCCGGCGCGGCATCAACATCAAGCCGGCCTTTTACCAGGCGGACTCTGAATGCGTTGTCTTTATCTCCAACCGCAGCGGATACGCCAATATCTACAAGACCTCCGCGCGCAAGGCGCAAAAAGAACCGGAGATGGAAATCCTGGTCAAGGGCGAACGCAGCGCTGAATTTGAATCTTTCCATCTGCTCAACAGCGCCATCGACGTCAACCGCCAGGGTGAGCTGGTGTTCGTCTCCAAAAACGGCGAGAAGGACGTCCTCTACATCATGGACGTCAAAGAGAAACGTATCCTCGAAAAATACGAGTTCGCAGATCTCGTATCCCTGTTTTCGCCCAACTGGCACCCCGATGGCAGCAAAATCGCCTTTTCCGGCCTCGCATTCAGCGGCCGC
Source organism: Candidatus Zhuqueibacterota bacterium (assembly GCA_963169875.1). Classification (GTDB taxonomy): domain Bacteria; phylum Zhuqueibacterota; class Zhuqueibacteria; order Residuimicrobiales; family Residuimicrobiaceae; genus UBA2214. The sequence continues at coordinate 4,144 of CAUJEL010000036.1, read as the reverse complement.
AGCGATCTCTATGTATTTGACCGCCTCAGTAAAAGGCTGCAACCGCTGCTCAATGACGCATTTGACGATCGTGATCCGGTTTTTTCGCCGGACGGCAGCTGTCTCGCCTTCAGTTCGGATCGCGGCCCGAGCGGAGAACACGGCTTCTATAATCTCTTCCTTTACCACCTGGAAGATCACAAGATCCGGCATATCACCAACGGCATGGTTCAGGATCTGATGCCAGCCTGGTCTCCTGACGGCAGCCATATTGCTTTTGTATCGGATCGCAGCGGTACGCAAAATATATGGACCCTGCCGGCACCCTCCATCCAGCAGGGCGAAATGCCGGATTGGTCTGAAAGCAGTGCCTTGCAGCCACCGGACGGTTTGAAGCAGATCACCTCGTTTGTATGCGGCGCCTATGACCCCGAATGGATGCCCAACGGCGATTTGCTCTTCACGGTGTTTGAAAATTTCAGTTTCAACATTTACCGCGAACCCGCGGCGCTGACGCAAATCGCAGCCGCAACAGCGCATCCTCCCGACACGCTGGCCTGCTACACCCCGCAATGGAATTTTCGCAAGCTCCTGGGATCCGGCGATTCCAGGGATTTCAAATACAAACCCAGGTTCAGTCTCGATATCGCCCAGTCGCAAATCACCCAGGATCCGATCTTTGGCACCTCCGGCGGCGCACAGCTGGTGGTCTCGGACATGCTTGGAAATTATCAATACTTTTTTCTGCTCTACAATAACGCACGCACACGAGACGAATTCTTCTCCAGTTTTAATTTCGCCGTGACGCGCATGGACTTGTCGCGGCGCACCAATATCGCCATGGGACTGTATCACTTTGCCGGGCAGTATTACAGCCGTTACGATCATTGGTTCTGGGAGCGCCGCTACGGCGGCTATGGCGCCCTGAGCTACCCGCTGTCCAAATTCAAACGCATCGAGGCCAGTCTCAACGTGCGCTTTTCGGACAAGGAGTGGTACGCCAGCGGCTATCGCCGCAAAGCCTTGTTGGTCTCCAATTTTGTCTCTTACGTCAAGGATAACTCCTTGTGGGGCCCCACCGGCCCCATCGATGGCACCCGATTGAACATCACGCTGGGCAACACGCTCGATATCGCCCATTCCAATGTTAATTTTGTCACTGCCATCCTGGACTACCGCCGCTATTTCCGGCTCTCCAATCAAAGCGCGCACGGCATCCGCGTCTGGACGCAGGTCAATCACGGCAAGGAATCCATGCCGTTTTTTATGGGGGGCAGTTGGGATTTGCGCGGCTATGGCTTTTGGCGTCTGTGGGGAACCAAACTGGCGCTGGTGAGCAACGAACTCCGCTTCCCGTTCATCGATCGCTTCATCCTTAATTTTCCCTTCGGCGGCCTGGCGTTCAGCGCCATTCGCGGCGCCTTGTTCGTGGATGTGGGCAACGCCTGGGATGAGGAACTCAAGACACTCCTGGGCAGCACCGGATTTGGCGTCCGCCTGCGGCTGGCACAAATGCTGGTCCTGCGTTTCGATGTGGGCCGCAAATTCGAAGTGGAGGATATTCACAAATTCTATCAACCCCGACAATACGATTTTGAATCAGCCTGGTTCACGCAGTTTTTCTTTGGATGGGATTTTTAATGCGCAAACGTCTTACGATCTGTCTGATTTCAATCATGATTTTTACGCTGGCCGCCGGCTGCGGGAAATTCACCCTGAAACACCCGGCGCGCCTATCCCTGGCCTGGCCACAGTTGGGCCGGTCACCTCATCGTAACGCCGTATGTTCAACACCGCCCCGATTCCCATTGTCTCTGATTTGGGAAAAACGGGCTTCCAGCGCACTGGGTATTACGATGCTGGCAGGCATGAATTACGTTCTCTTTGGCACACAAGACGGCAAAATGGAAGGCCTGTACCTTAAAGACGGTGACAAAATCGGCAAAATCAACATCCGCAGCAAAGTGGAATTAACCGCGGCGATCGCCGGGGAACACATGATCGTCGTCAAGCGGCTCGGGGAAAAAAATATCATCGGATACGACCTGACAAAAGGCAAGACGGCATGGGAATTAAGCGCTGGTCATGTACCGGGTGAACCATTGATCGTTGAAAAGCGCGTCTATCTGGCTACCGCGGGCGGACAACTGCTCTGTCTGGATATGACGGACGGGAAAAAACAATACGAGTATCAGCTGCCATCCGCATGCTCCACCACACCCGCATTTCTGGATGACCGTCTGATCATCGGCGATGATCGTGGAACGATTCATGCCTTAACGGCGCATCTGGAGCCGGTCTGGCAGTATCCGACCAATGCCGCCATTCGCAGCCCAGCGGTGCTTGCGCATGGCACTGTATTCCAGGGCTCCACCGATGGCACCTTTTATGCCCTGACTATGGCGGATGGCGCACTGCGCTGGAAAACGGATATTGGTGCAAAAATATACCACCCAGCCGCAATCAGCGATTCACTGGTGATCTTTGGCGCGACCAACCATATGGTATATGCCGTATCCCGTGAACGTGGCAGCATTCAGTGGCGTTATGATTGCGGCAGCGTCATCGCCACCGCCCCGCTGCTGTGCGGTGATCATGTTTTTATCGGCGCAATGAACAAAAAGCTCTATGCGATTGATGCGGCCCAAGGCGATGTTACCTGGGAATACACCGCCAAAGGCAGAATCCGCAGTTATCCCATCGCCGTGGATCCTTACCTGATCTTTTCATCGGAAGATGATTACGTCTACTGTTTTCGTCTCCATTGAGGCTTTATGAGGCTATTACGAACCTATCCTTTGCTTTTATTCTGCATCGTTCTCTCCGCAGTGAACGTGCAGGCGAGCGACAGCACGGCTGCGGCCTATGTGACAATAGAGGGCGTTGAGGAAGGTCTGCCGGTTTTTGTGGACCGGCATTTCACAGGTGTAACCCCCCTGTTTCGGCATCCCGTTGCCATTGGCCGGCACGAAATAATCGTACGCTCTCCGTGGTGGCCGGCGTGGAATGTGCCTGACTTTGCCAGTACCATCGATGCGGTGGCTGGTGAAACGTTGATCGTCCATCCCAGGTTCGTGGAGCCGCTGTATATCGAGTCCACCCCCTATGGCGCGGAAGTCTTTCTCGACGATGACAAAGCCGGCGTCACGCCGCTCATGATCAGACGGACGGCGGGTTCAGATACTCTGCTGCGCATCCTCAAGCCCGGTTACGAGACTTATGAAAGCCAGCTATCCGCGCATTCAGGCCCAATTGTATCGGTCATCTTGCAGGCGCGTGAAGATTGGATACGTGCGGAAATCTCAAAAAAACGGCAACGGCAATCCCGTCTGACGCGGAATCGTCGCCTGCTGGCAGGCGCCATGGTCCTTGGCCTCGCTTCCGGTCTGACAACGGTTCATTACCGCGATCAGGGCAATGAAGCGTACGACCGCTATCTGCATACCGCCAATCCGAATGCCATGAAGCGGCACTTTGAGGATGCGCGCCATTACGACCGCCTCGCCGGGCTCAGTTATGCGGTCTTTGAAGTGGCCTTTCTGCTGGGCGGTTATTTTTTTCTCGGCTCACGGGAACCATGAAAGAGAGGCCATAGGGGAATCGGCCAATAAGGGTATAGGGTGGCCCTGTCGTGCGGCATGGAACCGGACCTCTGGATGCTATAATAAAATGGCCTTCAATGCCGCACTCGATTGATCCAATGCCTCCTGCAAACGGGTAATTTCAACAGGATACCCGCTATCCCACAGCGAAGTGACAAAGGCCCCATGGCCGCGGCCCTGGCGGTAATCCGGCTCCTGCGATGGATGCCTGAGATAGCGATCGATCCTCTTCAAATCCGGTCGCACCAGCAGCGATCCCTGATAAAAAAACAGCTGCCGCGACTTGAACATCGAACAACCCAAAATTTTCCGGCCCTCCAGCGCGATATCGCTGATCCCTTTCAGGGCCAGTCCACGCAATAAAAAATGAGTGCTCAGCATATCTACTAAAAACTCGTTGATCTTGTTGAAAAAGAAATAGGGCGATTCACTCTGCCTGCTGGTGAAGGCAACCGTGAGGCACAGGACACCCGGCATGAGCACCACAGCCCCTCCCCCGCCGCGGCGGCGGATGACCGGCACGGCGTCGGCGCGGCAGTTTTCAAGATAGACTTCCCGCTCCG
>CAUJEL010000035.1 GCA_963169875.1 Candidatus Zhuqueibacterota bacterium | reverse complement strand
CCGCCTTTTCTGGTGGCAGGGCCCGGACGGCAGCAAACTGCTGACCTACTTCCCGTACAATTACACCGACAATCTTCAGGATGGTTTTCGCCTCGCAGATTGGCTGCGCCAATTCGAGGCCAACACCGGCTTTAAGAAAATGCTGATCCTCTACGGCGTCGGAGACCACGGCGGCGGCCCCACCCACGATATGCTCGACCGCGCTGAACGCTTCAAACGCCTCGATATTTTTCCAACCATTGTTTACGGCACTGCCAATGAATACCTGCAGTGGATCCGCGGCCACGATTTGACCAAGCTCCCGGTCTGGAACGATGAGTTGTATCTGGAATATCACCGCGGCACGGCCACTACCCAATCCAACACCAAAAAAGCGAACCGCGAGGGCGAAATCCTCCTCGGCGTGGCCGAACAGATCGCCTCTATCTCAGCCCTGTATGGCGGTTCGTATCCGCATCAGGATTTTCAGGAGAGCTGGCGCGGCGTGTTGTTCAATCAATTTCACGATATCCTGCCCGGCTCCAGCATCCATCCGGTCTACCGCGATGCCGCGGAGTTGTATCAGCACAGCGAGGAAATCGCCCGGCATAACCTCGATGCCGCGCTGGATCTGCTCAGCATAAAAGTGACCGCCCCTGGCCAGGGCAAGTCGTTCCTGGTATATAATCCACTGGCGTGGTCGCGTTCGGACGTGGCCGAAGTGGAACTGCCCGTCACTGAGAAAGATCAGTGGCAGGTGATAGATCACCTGGGAGAAGTCATACCATCGCAATGGATAGAGTCCGGCAGATACAGCGGCAAGCTCATCTTCATCGCAAAGGACATTCCCGCCATGGGGTATGCAGTTTTTTCACTTCAGCCCCGGACTTTATCCGCGGCGGTTTCTGTCCAGCCTCACGCGAACAATACAACGATTGAGACGGGCCATTATCTGTTGGAGCTGGACGAACAGACCGGGTTCATCAAACGGCTGTTGGACAAAAAGAATCAGCGTCCGCTGCTGGCGGGACCCGGCAATGAGCTGCAGCTCTTCAAGGACGTGCCGTCGCAGTGGGATGCCTGGGAAATCGCCATCAGCGATCGCTATCCACTCACGTACCGCGGCAGCCGCATCGTCGAAACCGGGCCGGTGCGCACCGTGCTGCGCACGGAACATGATTTTCTCAAGCCGGGTGTCGTCAAGGAATACCCCACCCCCAACAATCCCAGCAGCTATTTCACCCAGGATATCATCCTGTACGAAGACCTGGAGCGCATCGATTTTGTCACCCAGGCGGATTGGTGGGAAGATCACGTGGCGCTGAAAGTCGCTTTTGCCGTGGCGGCAGAGGACAGCCAGGCGACCTTTGAAATACCTTTTGGCACTATACGCCGGCCCACGAAGCGTGAGAGCAGTTGGCAAAAAGCCCGCCATGAAGTCAACATGCAGAAATGGTGCGATCTCAGCGATGCGAACGGTTATGGCATAAGCCTGCTCAATCGCAGCAAGTACGGCGGCGACATTGAGAAAAATGTGATGCGTCTATCGCTGCTGCGCTCGCCGTTGTGGCCGGATCCGCTGGCGGATCGCGGTGTACACCGCATCGAATATGCCTTGTATCCTCATACAGGCGGGTGGAAACAGGCCGGCATTATGCGCAAAGGATACGACTATAATTATCCCTTGAGGAGCCGCTGGATCACCCGCAGCGATGGGACTCTGCCAGCCCGTCATTCCTTCGTCCAGGTCGATGCCAGGAATGTGATCCTGCATGCGATCAAGACCGCAGAAGACAGTGACAGCGATAAAACCTGGATTTTGCGTCTGTTTGAAAGCGAGGGCATGACAACACCCGCAACCATAACCCTGCCGGCTGCAATAAAGAAAGCGGTGCTTTCTGATTTTATGGAAAAAGAGGGCAAGGCGCTGGAAGTGGATGGGGCATCGCTTCATGTGACCGTGCCCGCGCATCGCGTTATGACCCTGAAGGTGTGGCTGTAATTGATCAAGATCTTGATGAATAGGACTAATTTATGAAAATGAGATGGCTTGTTGTAGCTCTGTTGATCGCGGCATCTGCTTTTGCCACTGATCTTGTATTGCAGAACGGGCAGACCGTGGTGACGCTGGGCAACAGCATCACCGAAATGGGCGAAGAGCCCCATGGCTATGTCACGGTCATGCGCAAAGCCATGGCTGTACTCTATCCGGAACGGCGGATCTATTTTATCAATGCCGGCATCAGCGGCCACAAATCCACGGACATGGCGGAACGTTTCGAACGCGATGTTTTGCAGTACGATCCGGATTGGGTGACCATCAGCGTCGGCGTCAACGATGTCTGGCATGGCTTTCTGGCCAAAGAATGGCAACGGGCGGATCTCTCCGCAGTACCGCTTCCTCTCTACGAGGAAAAGGTGAGCTGGATGATCAAGGCGGCGCGTGCAGAGGGAGTACAGGTTGCCCTGTTCACCGCTACCGTCATTAAGGAAAATCTGCGTTCTCCGGAGAATCTGGCTCTGGCATCTTATAACCAGGCTATGCGCCGGCTGGCGAAAAAATACAAATGTCTGCTCATCGATCAGGATGCCGCTTGCCGCGCGGTTCTGCTGCCCTTGCAAAAGGAGGGGATGAGCGACCGCGGGGTGCTGACCAGCGATGGCGTGCACATGCAGCCACAGGGCAACTGGCTCATGGCGCAGACCGCCCTCACTGCTTTTGGCGTGCCGCTGCAGCGGCTGCAGGAAGGAAAGCCCTTGATCGAGGCCGCACTCAAATCGAAAAAGGGCGAATGGGAGAAGAGTCTGGCGCGTTATGCCGAAGCCAATTTTGAAGCCGGGATGCCGCGGCCGGATGAGAAGCGCATCATCATGATCGGGTCATCGGCTGTGGATATGTGGAATTTTGCCCAGGACTTTAAAGGCGTTTCATTTCTCAACCGCGGCATTGGCGGGGAGACCAGTGACCAGTTCTGGCTGCGCTTTCGGCCGGATGTGCTGTATCTCAAACCGTACGGCGTGATCATTTATGCCGGGACCTGCAACGACTTTTGGACGGACAAACGCATGAGTCCTGACGAGACCAAAGCCAATCTCGCCCGCATGGCGCGCATGGCCAAAGCACAAAATATTCGCGTCGCCATCGGGGCCGTTGCGCCGGTCAACGACTATCTGCCGGGCACGGCTGATTATGTCACCAGCCATCCCATCGAAGTGGTGCGGGCCATGAACGTATGGCTGAAAGCGCTCTGTGATGAAAACGGGTATGAGTATATCGATTTTTATACGGCGGTTGCCGATGAGAACGGCAAGATGAAAAAAGAATGGAGCACGGACGGCATCCACTGCAATGCCGAAGGTTATGCAGCATGGCGGGTGTTGGTGGAAAACGTTCTGCAAAAGTGGGGTGTGAGGTAGGGTGGCAGCACCCGCATGCCGGCCCTCTCCCTCGGCAGGTTGTTGAATTAGCCGAAGAGAAGCCAGTTTAATGGATGTTTCTATCTTCTATGAAAAGGCATTCAGAGCAAAATGCTGTGAGCTTGAGCTCGTGGATGGCTTGATAATGTTAATTAATTTAGGGCGTTAGCCAAACAGGTGAGGTTAAAGCCCATGGCATAATCGGGATCACCTTACCCCACGCCGGATAGCGTGGCAATCGAAGAGAGACGTTCTCCCGCCAGGACGCTGAGGCGCAGAGAAAAAACTTCAGGAGCCTTATGAAAACCAAATTCCCCGCAACTTTTTGGACCGCCAATACCATCGAGCTGTTCGAACGCGCCGCCTATTACGCCGTTGCCTCTTTTGTGGTTGTCTATCTCAACGAGAACCTCGGCATGGCGCCGACCAAAGCCACCTTCCTCAACGGCACGCTGTTGTGGGGATTGATCTACTTCCTGCCGATACTCAGTGGCACGCTGGCGGACCGCTTCGGCTTCAATCGCTCCCTGGTGCTAGCTTTCGTGCTCATCTCCCTGGGCTACCTCACCATGGGCACCGTGCAGCAGTTCTGGCCGGCGCTGGCCGGCGCAGGCGGCGGTGTCGTGGATTACACCATCCCCGTCATCGTGGGCATCGTGCTGATCGGCATCGGCGGTTCCTTTGTGAAACCCTGCATCTCC
>CAUJEL010000034.1 GCA_963169875.1 Candidatus Zhuqueibacterota bacterium | reverse complement strand
ATATCCGCCCTCGCGCGCCAACCGGGTGGCTCGGCCATAGAGCGAAATGTCGAGAAATATTTTCGCTTTCGAAGGACCGATTTTAACCTGCCTGACAAAGGGCACCGCCGCAGCCCGGCAAATCCGCAATCCTTCCATCGGGACATCCTGACCAATGGGATAGGTGGCCAGGTCTACTTCATGGCCCAAAAGCGTCAATGCTTTGATGCGATGCAGTACACTGAAAGGGGTACCACGAGGCTGAAACCAGGGTTGCGGGGCGATCATCAAAATACGCAGTTTTGTTGTCACAGGTGGGATCGTAAAACCAGCCATTGTCCTCCTGACCTCTCTTTTTTACTCCGCTCCATAGCCGACCATGACCACGAATAATGTCCGTACCAAAATTTTAATATCCAGCCACAAAGACCAGTTATCGATATATTCCAGGTCCATCTTCATCCACTGGTCAAACCCGATCTTGTTGCGGCCGCTGACCTGCCAGATGCAGGTGATGCCGGGTTTAAGGCTCAGCCGGCGCCGTTGCCAGACTTTATAGTCCTCCACTTCACTCACAAGCGGCGGCCGCGGTCCCACCACACTCATATTGCCAATCAACACATTGAAAAACTGCGGCAGCTCATCAATACTGGTTTTGCGCAAAATGTGGCCGAGTCGCGTGATGCGCGGATCGCGGCGGATTTTAAATACCGGGCCGTCCATTTCGTTCTTGGCCATCAGCTCCTTTTTCTTCGCTTCGGCATCGATGACCATGGAACGGAATTTATACAAGGTGAATTTGCGGCCGTTGAGCCCTATACGCGTCTGCTTGAAAAAAATCGGACCCTTTGACGTCAACTTGATCAGGATGGATACCAACAGAATCAAGGGGCTGAAGAGGAGCAAGGCCGTCAGGGCGACGAAAATATCCATCAGACGCTTGATAAAAAGCTGCCATTCCTTGGCATGAAATGTCTCAAATTCCAGCAGCGGGAATCCATTAAAATCTGTCTGCCGTGTTCGCGCAATATGAAGGTTGTATAAATCAAGGGCGATGGAGGTGGAAATGCCCACCTCCTCGCATGCCAAAATAGCCTCTTCGATGCGATGGAGCCATAATCGTGGCACCACAAAAATGACGCGGTCGATGACCAGGCGTTTGACGATAAAGGGGATGTCCTGAATCCGTCCAACCACACGATAGCCATCCACCTCCTTGCCATACATGCCGTGTTCATCGTCGATGAGACCGACAATGTGTAATCCCCAGGTGGAATGCATCTTGATGGCGCGGATAAAATCGCGCGCGCGCTTGCCCGTGCCAACGATGAGCAGATTCTCCCGGTTATAACCGCGGCTGTGAATGCGGTCGAGAAAGATCAATAACAGCTTTTTACTGGCCAGAAGCAGCAAAAAACTGAGAAGGGTATAGACCGAGAAATAGAGCCGGCTGGTGAGTTCCATCTTCAACAGAAAGATATATGCACCTGATGCCAGCGTGGACCAGACGGTGGAAACAAAAACCAGCCAGGTCAATTTCCTGAACGTGCGGATGCGATAACCGCGGTAAATACCATTGAGGGAAAAAATAGCCAGCCAAATCAGGGGGAATCCTATGATCATTTGCCAGTACTTGGATGCAAAAAAGAGGAATCCCGAAAAGGTCGGCGAAACCGCATAGGCTTTGACGTGCAATTCGGCGATCGTGCGGATATATTCATCGACAAAATACGCCACAGGAAATGTCATCAGAAGGATGAATGAATCAACCACCTTCATGACATTGCCAATAAATCTTTCCTTTTCAGAAACCATACGTTTTATTTAATCCATTCTGCATGTGTTACCTGGCGTTTGTTTTAAACCACGCGGCAAATTGTCGAATGCCATCTTCAATCGGCGTTACCGGATGATAATTCAACTCTTTGCGAGCAAGTCCAATATCCGCATAGGTAATCGGTACATCCCCCGGCTGCTCCGGCCGATACTCCAGGATGGCTTTACGTCCAAGGGCCGCTTCGAGCAGCTGGATGAGATAAGACAATTCAACCGTGTTGGATTCACCCAGATTATAGATATGATAGCCTTCGCACTGCATAAAAGCGGCATAAAGCCCCTGAATGATATCATCGATATAGGTATAATCCCGGCGTGACCGGCCATCACCAAAGACCGGGACGGTTTTTCCCTCCATGATAAGGCGGGCAAACTTGTGAATGGCCATGTCGGGGCGCTGCCGCGGTCCATAAACCGTAAAAAAACGCATGCAGCTGACCGATAATCCATAGAGGTGATGGTAGGTGTAACACATCAACTCGCCGGCCTTTTTAGTGGCCGCGTAGGGAGAGATGGGATGATCGACCGGATCATCTTCGCTGAATGGCACTTTGTTATTGGCGCCGTAGACCGAAGAAGAGGAAGCGAATATGATCTTTTTTGTGTCCGTTTGACGGCATAGTTCCAGCAAATTGAGCGTGCCCTGGACGTTGACCTGTTCGTAGAGCAGCGGCTGCTGAATCGATGGCCTGACCCCGGCCCGCGCCGCCAGATGAATGACGGCATCATACTTATTGCGCTGAAACACACCCTCAAGAAAAGACGCGTCGACAATGTCACCTTGCAAAAGATGATAACACGGGTTGTGCAAATAGTCCTTGATATTTTCCCGCTTGCGGACCGGATCATAATAGGTATTGAAATTATCCACACAATCCACGGAAAAACCCTGTTCCAGCAATTTTTGGGTCATATGTGATCCAATGAAACCAGCGCCGCCAGTGACGAGTACATGCATGGATGGGACCTTGCCTTTGACTTGAATTTCCTGACTTTTCGAGAATTTTTTAACCGCAAAATCCAAGGGACAGAAATGGTTTTGCGGGATTGATCAATCCATGAAATGGTAGTGCGTCGTTCCGGCTATCCTGAATGATTCACCACCGGGAACGTGGAGACGCGCAAAAAAAACATGAAAACAGCATCGATACCAGCTTTCAGGACTGTCTTGAAACTTGAATCAGAACTTGCCCGATGATCGCATTTAAAACAACTCGGCGGCCTCGGCGCGCTCGGCGGTGTATGAATGGAGCTGCTAATAATGGTAATAACTGTAATTCTTCACCAGCTGACTGTCCGAGCCATTCAACACCGCCCCGACGAGTTTGACGGGTACAGATTGAAAAATTTCCATCTTTTCCTTTGCTTTGCTGCGGCTGGTTTTCCCCGCGCGCACCACAATGACCACAGCCTGAACCTGAGTGCCCAACACCACCGCATCGGTGGCCGCGTCCAGCGGCGGGGTGTCAAAAATGACCATGTCAAATTTGCGGCTCACTTCATCCAGAAACCGGTGCATCAGGGGAGAACCCAAAAGCTCGGATGGATTGGGCATCAATGCACCACAGCTGATAAAGGAGAGATTGGGAATGTGCGTTTGCTGCACAATGGTGGCCAGCGTGACGCTGTTGCTGAGATAATTGGCCAATCCCGGCTCCCGGTTCATCTGAAAGGTGTTATGGAGGACGCCGCGGCGCAAATCCGCATCCACCACCAGGGTATTGGTGCGCTGCTGCGCAAAGATGATGGCCAGATTCGAGGCGGTGAAGGATTTCCCTTCTTCGGGCGTGACACTGGTCAGGACGATGGAGTGCGGCCGTTCATGATTACGAGAGAATAAAAGATGGGTCCGCAGCGCACGATAGGCTTCACCGATGGGCGTTGGCGAATAATCGTGTGTCACCAGCTGGCGGTCAATTTGCCGCGCCTTTTCATAATCATGATATTCCGGGATATCCTTGAAATCGACGTTGGGGATCGCGCCCAACACCGTCAAATTGAGATACTTTTCAACCTCTGCCGGGGTGCGCAATGTGCGGTCGGCAAAATCCATCACCAGCGACAAGGCCAAACCAGCGGCCAGGCCGATGCCGGCGCCGATGAATACCTGCATCCGTTTGCTGGGATTGATGGGCGCTGTCGGCCGCAAAGCCCGGTCCAGAACCGCGATCTCATCACGCTCGACGCCGCCATCGATGTCCAGTTTTTGCAGCTTGCTGTACAGGGACGTGTAATAATCCTCGCTGATGCGCTTGTTGCGCTCCAGGTCCAGCAGCCGGTATTCATCGTCCGGAAGCATGCGTTGTTTGGCTTGACTCTCCGCCATTTTCAACCGCGCTTCATTCTCTTTTTGCACCAGGATGTTGCGATAATTCGAGGCGAAAGCGATGATATTATCCTGCGTGTCGCGAATATTTTGGCTCAGGGCCTGCAAAGGTTGATAATCGGAGGAATAATCCTTGGCAAGTTCCTGATACTGCCGTTCCTGGGTCTCCAGCTGGTCGCGCAACAAAGCCAGACTCGGCTCCTCGCGCATGGCGGAAAAATTGGCCAACTGCCGCACGATCAGCCGCCGGTATTGATCTGGATCAGTGCCCGAAACCGAGACGGTCAGGCGTTCCAGGAGTTGCGTCAACTGTTCGCGCTGCTGCGGGATTTCACGCAGACTGCGGGTATAGAACTGCATTTCATCGAGAATGGTCTTTTTGGCCGCGTCCAGGGAAAGGGGGTAGCGCGAATAAAAATCGCGCAGAGCCGCATCCGCTTCCCGAACCTTGCCGCCGGCTATCTCCAGGCTGCTCTCGACGCGCTTGCGATAATTGTTCACATCCCGGTCTTTAAGCTTGAGCGTTTCCTGGACATAGATATCCGCAATCTGGTTGATTTTATCCGCAATCATATCCGGGTTGGTGCCGCGCATGGTGAGCACCATGATGGTGCCGCTGCGGTTGATCTCTGCGGTGACCGTATTTTTAAATTCTGACACCGCCCGTTCAAATGGCCGGATGCGAAAATTGATGACGCGCGTCTGCTGAAAATATTTTGGATTGAATCGAAAGGTGAATCCATTGAGCGTCCTGGGGGAATTAATCGCATCCCAGATGATCAGGCTGTCAATCAGGGTCTCTTTGGGATACTCGATGAAAAAAATCTGACAATTGCCCGCATCATCCGCCACGATTTTGTATTTGCCCGGCACAGGATGTTCATTGGTGGTGAATTCGCTGAATATTTCCTCATTCGGACCGGTCTGGTTTCCGATCTGCAGGGCCAATCCCATACGCGCGGTCACCCGTTCTGAAAAACTGCGGCTGCGCAATTCGGCCTGGCGGTCCCGGCTGAGTATGCTCTCGGTATCGCTGTCGAATTGAAGCGTTTTCAGCGTCACAAACGTGCTGTAGATAGGCACTTCATTCTGCGATTGCCAATAGAAATAACCGCCGCCAGCAAGCACGAATAAAAGAATGATGAATTTCCTCTTCCAGAATCCTTTGAGAAATTTGGAAAAATCGATGGCCGAGGTTTCCTGTTCACCGCCGGATTGGAGAAGATCGAGATCGTCCATGGTCCTGATTGTTTTTTATTTATTGGTATTATATGTGAGCAACGCAAAATAGAACGTGAGCATCGACATGCCGAACTGGATATAACGCATGATGGCCTCGAAGGTCAGCCGGTTGACGCGCGGCGCCAACAACTCATCGCCCGATTCAAATCCCAGTTCATAGAGTGACTGCCCATGATAGAACGCCTCCTCAAAGGGGCGGTAAATGGTCTCGCGATCGCGGACAATATACATGTCCTCGAACGCGGCGAGATTTTGCAGGCCGCCCACTTGTTTCATCATCTCCCAAAATGACATATTGGGATTGAAACGGTACATGCCCGGTTGCGCAAAACCACCCTTCAAGGATATGCGAATCAGAGGGATGACAATGACATAGGGTTCTTTGGAAAAAGGCTTGAATTTTTCCTGAAAAACCTGAGCGATTTCTTCAGGCTTTAATCCGGCAACCTGCACCCGGCCCAAAGGCCCCAGATTGATCAGCCCTTGCCCGTCAATGATCATTTCTGTGTCATGGTAATTCGCGGTGAACTTGCCCCGCTCACTCGGGAAAACGCTGTCGTAGACATAGAGATGAATGGCATCACCCGGCGTGAGCCGGATTTCGCGCCGCGCAGTAGTTTGCGCAACCGTGGACGTCCAAATCCCCAACATCAAAAGCAGAGAGAGCCGGACAGGAAGCGAAGGGAATGGGCGTTTCATCAGATACTCCTGAAAGATAAATCCGTACATTGCCTTGAGCAAAGGAGTGGCCGGTACCGGAATGCAGATCGCCAGCTCAATCCCGAAATCAACGTGAACGATAAAAGCGGTAGCGTTTGGCTTTGCTGTCCAGTCCGAGCCTTTTCATGACGCCGCGCAATTTGAAAAAACCGATCCTGGTGTAGCCAAAACGCGGGGAATTGAGCTGTTTTTTAATCGCCCATGGCCCCATCAGTGGATTTTCTGTGACCAATTTTTTAATTTTTTCATTCAGCGGCAAATCAACATCATCAACAGCCCGGCTGCGGGCAACGGTGATGCCACGGCTGTTACGGCCTTCCTTGCCCGCCGGCGGGATGAAATCAGCCGGATTATCCACTTTTCGATCGGTATCCCAGGAAGCAACCCCGGGCGCTGGGGATGGATTGCTTCTCAACAACGAGGCTTTAAAATCCACACCCTGACTGAAATCATAATCGTCGATGGCTTCCTCGATGGAATCATAGCAGGTTAAAATTCGGTTGAACTCCAACATTTCAAAGACTTCATTCACCTCAGGGATCATCTGGACGATTTTCAGATCCCCGCCCTGCTCACGTAATCCACGAATCTCCCCGACAAAAACACCCCAGCCCGCACTGCTGACATAGTTCACCGCACCCAGATCGACGATGATTTGATGAATGCCATCGCGGATGACTTCCGTCAACATCCTTTGCAGTTCCGGAGACGTGGTCGTGTCCACATACCCCCGTACCCGAAATAATCCGATATCATGCAGAGCGCCAACGCGAACAAATGTTATTTCAATTCCATCCATGCTCAACCTGCTTTTGTGCACCTCATCAAATCATCCAGTGACATTGAGGGCAGGCGTACGCCTCCACCTCGTCCACACCCTGGCCGTTGGCATTTTTAATGCAAAGTTAATGCCAGCGATTTCATGCCATGGCCGAAGCCGATGCCAGCAGGTTACAATTTTCATTCGGCCCAATTTATTGTATATTATTGTTTTATACATTAGCCTTCATGCATCTTTACAGCCAATCGGACCCCGGCTGCGGCTTTGGCGAATTTCTGTTGTAATGCAAGACATTCTTGTATCATTGTGAAACAAATTAACCGCGCCATTAAAAACAAATACCCCTAACGTGAGGGGTACTTGTCTGGCAGTTCAAAACAGCAGATGCATCTATCTCTATGCAGTCCGTCAATGTGCGGCTTGAAAACGCCGGAAATGACATCACGATCATTTTTTCTTCTTCGAATTTTCCAGCTTTAAATACAGCTTGACATATTTGTCAGCGGCAGCGTGCCAGGAAAAATCCAGTTTCATGCAGCGCTTGATCAGTTTTTGCCACGACTTGTCGTCTTTAAAAAGTTTGACCGCGCGAGAGACAGCGCTCTTGAGCGCTTTGGCATCGTACTTTTCAAACACAAAGCCGTTGCCGTGGTTGGCATCCGCATCGTAATCGATGATCGTGTCCGCCAGGCCCCCGGTTTTGCGCACAATGGGAATGGTGCCATAGCGCAGGCTGTACATCTGGTTCAGACCGCAAGGTTCATAGCGCGATGGCATAAGAAACATATCACTGCCCGCCTCGATGAGATGCGCCAGTTGATCGTCAAACGTCAGAAAGACGGCAACCTGTTGCGGGTGCGCTTTGCTCAGTTTTTCCAGAAGCTTGTGATATTTGGGTTCACCGGTGCCAAGAATGACCATTTGCACTTTCAGGGCCAAAAGATCATCCATGGCCGCTGCGATCAGATCAAACCCCTTCTGGTCGGCCAGCCGCGAAATCACCCCGATGACAGGCACCGCCGGATTGTACGGCAACCGCGCCCGGGTCATCAGCTCTTCTTTGTTTTTAATCTTGCCCTTTAAATTGGCAGCGGAAAATTTCTCGGGAATGAGGGGATCGGTCTCGGGATTCCACACGGCATAATCGACGCCGTTGAGAATGCCGCAGAGATCCTCTTTGCGATCCTTGAGCAATCCGTTCAGACCGCACCCCAATTCAGGATCGTTCTGGATTTCAATGGCATAGGTTGGACTCACGGTGGTGATGATATCCGCTGCGCTCAGACCGGCTTTCAAAAAATTGATTTTGCCATAACACTCCAGCTCACTTCCGGCGGAACCAAGTTCCTCCGGCAAGCCCAACCGTTGTAAAGTTTCTGTGGGAAAGCTGCCCTGATACGCCAGATTATGCACGGAGAGAACCGTGATGGCCTTGGCAAAGAATGGATCTTCCTGGTAATTGTTTTTCAAAAGCCACGGCACCATGGCCGTCTGCCAATCGTTGCAATGTATGATATGGGGTTCCCAATGCAGCAGTTTTATGGTCTCAAGCACCGCTTTGCAAAACAGGAAAAAACGTTCAGCATTGTCCGGAAAATCAACCCCCGTTGCCGAGTCGACATAATAGTCCGTGCGTTCGAAAAAGGGCTTGTAATCGAGAAAATAGACTTGAACTTTGGTATCTGGCAGGAATGCGGACTTGGCGCTGACCATATGATCCTGCTTGCCAACCCGAATTGGGATTTCTTTGAGCCTGATAACTTCGCGCAGGGTATAACGCCGTTCATTGATATTGCCATACTTTGGCATGATGACACGGACGTCGTGTCCATCTTCAAAAAGCGCTTTCGGAAGCGCGCTGGCGACATCCGCAAGACCGCCGGTTTTTGCAAAGGGAGCCACTTCTGTGGATAGATAAAGAACTCTAAGCCGGTTTTTCATCCTTTGTTCGCCCAATTTGGTGACCTGGCGTGCCTGTCAGTGCAGCACGCAAAGTGTGCAGTGGATTTTACATCACATTAAATTATTAAAAATTCATGAGAAATGCAATAAAAAAAAGGGTGACGCATGCGCCACCCTGAAGTCCCATCTGTGCAAGGCCCGTCAAATTTACAGGGTTTGCAGATAATACTGGGCTTTGGGGATATATTCACTAGTCGGGTAATTATCGATTACTTTTTGAAATTCGATTTTTGCTTTTTCGACATTGCCGATGCGCAGATAACACAATCCCAATTTCAACTGCGCCGCATCATTTTTATCCGATTGATTGAACGTGAAAACCTTTTCGAACTCGATGATCGATTGGTTATAAGCACGCATGCCGTAGTAACATTCGCCAAGCCAGTATTGCGCATTATCGGAGAGCTTGTCTTTGCTGCTGGTTGACAGCAAAGCGGCAAATTCCTGAATGGCTTGTTTGTATTTACGCGCTTCATAGAGCTCGCGGGCATGATTATAGCGCTGTTCATAGGTGCCGCTGTCTTGAACGCGCGTTTTGGCTTCCATGGGAGTCGCCTTCCCGGACTCCAGCTCGGTGATGCGGCGCTCCCGCTCCGCAAGCTCGGCTTTGAGCGTGGCAATCTCGCGCTCCTTTTGCTCTATCTCACCATCCAGTTGCTGACCCTTTTCCTCCAATGCCGCAACGCTGGTATCACTGTCCGTTTTGACCTGTTCCCGGTTACTCAGACCCAGCAGGCGCATCACTTCATCCTCATCCCCGCTCTTCGTGCTGGTATCCGAAGTGGTGGAGGCGTTTTCCTCCGGACCGCCGGAAAGCGCTGCCTGTTCGGTCGCTAATTTGACCTTTTTGGAGCCGCCGCATCCCGACATCAAAAGCCCTGCTGCAACAATAATGGCCAATACCAGCACCAGCGAAATTCGCAACATTTTCATAGGTTTCTCCTACACATCAATTTTCAGGTTTGTTGAACCTTGTGAACGCCGCGGAAACGCAAATACCATGTTGCCGCACCCGTTCACATCCCGCCTGGCACCACAACCTCTGTTGCAGTTGCGCAATTCGAAGATGCAAAATCAAGTGTTGGTGCGCCTTATTTCACAAACAGGCAAAAACTCAATATTTTTATCTAACTTAAGATATCCAAGCAACCGGTAAAAGTCAAGTACTATTTTAGTTCCCCCGATTTTTACGCCGCGGGGGTGGAATGCCCCCGGCCCGCCCAGCGGCCGTGCATATAATAAAGAACGATGCCGATGAGGATGAAAACAAAACTGATGCCCTGATTGAGGCTGATTCCCTTGCCGAGGGAAGGCATAATCACCATTGAATCCTCATAGTAGCGGAAGAAATCGATGATAAAACGGCCGAGGCCGTAAAAAATGAGAAAAAGATAGAGGAGATAGCCATCGAAACGCGGTTTGCGATCGATCCAAAGCAGGATGATGAAAACCGCCAGGGCATAGAAAGAAGTGTAGAGCTGCGCCGGATGAATCCCTACACCCTGGTACATGGCGCCGGCCGGACTGTCGGGCGGAAACACCACGCACAAAGGACCATGGCAGGGGATACCGTAGCAGCAACCGTTGAGATAACAACCGATCCGGGTGATGGCTTCGCCAAGGAAAAAGATGGGAATGATGGCATCGGCGAATTTGAGAACCGGCATTTTTTTCACACGCAGATACAGCAAAGAGGCGACCAGTGCAAGGATCACGCCGCCGAGCATGGTGAGTCCGGCGATACCGATCTGCCCGTCACTCTGAAAAGGATTAAAGGTATCGGTCCAATGTCCGGCAAATTCATCGAGATGAAAAAGCACATACATTATCCGGGAACCGACAATCGAGCAAATGATAATGATCACCGAAAGGTCCATTATTTTTTCCGCCTCGATGCCGCGCGCTTTGCCGCGGCGGACGGCGAGATAGATGCCCAATAGAAACGAGATAGCCAGCATGAAACCATAGGCGCGCAGCTCAAAACTGCCCAGTTTGAATAGCACGGGATGCATGAATTGATCCTCCTGAAACGGGTTTTAAAGATGCCGCTGTGTCGCAGCGTTGGAAATGAGTCCCGCCATCACCATGCTGGTTAACATGGCAGAACCACCATAACTGATAAAAGGCAAGGGAACACCGGTCACCGGCATGATGCCCATGGTCATGCCAAGATTGACCACCACCTGAAATGCGAAAATGGTCGCCAAGCCCAGGGTCGCAAGACTTGCAAAATTATAACCAACTGTGGAGGCGATTTTTATGCTGCGGAAGATGAACACATAAAAGGTGCCCAGGACCACCAGCGAACCGACAAACCCCCATTCCTCGGCCAGCACCGAAAAAATAAAGTCCGTGTGTTGCGCCGGCAAAAATCGCAACTGGGTCTGGGTTCCATGCAGGAGCCCCTTGCCGGAAAAACCGCCCGAACCAATGGCAACCATCGATTGAATGATCTGATAGCCCACACCTTTGGGATCGTCGACCAGTCCCAGGAACGTCAGGATACGCTGTTGCTGATACCCGTGCAGTTTGTTCCACACCAGCGGCGACAGCGTGCCTACAAAGACATTGGTCAGGAACACCGTCCAGCCCACCCATTTGCCCCTTTTGGAAAGATAGAGGATGACGCTGATGAGAAAAATCGCAGCCGCGAACGCATAAAAATTGAACGAAGCCAGAAAAGCCACGAACGGAGAGACCAGGACAAAGATGGTGAACGGGCTCAATCCGCGCCAATAGAGCATGGGGATGACAACGGCCAGATAAACCAGACTGGTTCCCAAATCGGGCTGTTTCAAAACCAGCAGAAACGGCGCCAGTACCAGAACAAACGTCAGCAGCAAATTATTCAATTTATTGGGATTATGATGTTCCGGACTGAGGAAGCGGGCCAGCATCAGCACCAGCACCGGCTTCATGAACTCCGACGGCTGAATTTTGATGCCCCCCACTTCGAACCAGCGTTGCGCCCCGCCGCTGATGGCGCCAAATATATCGATCATAAAAATCATGAAAATCAGAATGCCATAGGCCGCAAAGGTGACGGAGAAAACAACACTCAGGGGAATATAAGATAATCCCAAAAAAATCATCAATCCTATGCTGATCCAGATGATTTGCTTGGTAAAATTGCCGCGCACCTGTTCAATTTCGCTGCTGGATGTGGCGCTGTAAACCGCCAAAAGGCTATAGAGTGAGAACAGCAACACACACACCAGGATGACGGGATCCATCCGTTTTTTGCCGAGTTCCTGCAGCATACCGTTATCTTCCCCGGGCCGTCACGAGCGCACCCGCTGTACTTGCTTCCTGAATTTTTAGCGGTTTCGCAACCGCGGCCTTTTGCTGATCGAAATAGAGCCGCAGTAATTTGCCCGCAATGGGCGCGGCGGCCGCTCCACCTCCGCCGGCGTTTTCAATCATGACACAGACCGCCACCTCCGGCTTTTCATAGGGGGCAAAAGCGATGAACCAGGCATGGGTCTCTCCATGCGGATTTTGTGCGGAGCCGGTTTTTCCGGCGACAACCACATCGTTGAGGAAACTGTTTCGTCCGGTTCCGCCCGCTCCATTGACAACCCGGTACATGCCTTCATGAATCGCATCCCACGTCCCTGGCGATATGCCGGAGACAGTTTTGACGGGAAATTTTTGCCGGAAAAACTGTTTCGTTTTGGGATCAAAAATCTTGTCCACCATATGCAGCTGATAATATGAACCGCGATTGGCGATCATCATGGTGTACTGCGCTATCTGAACAGGCGTCGTCAATAAATCCCCCTGCCCGATCGCCAGGTTGAGCATCATGCCATTGGTCCAGCCCTTCTTGCCGAACACGCGATCGAGATAAGTGCGATCCGGCAGCAGCCCCTTTTCTTCGCCGGGCAGATCGATACGGGTCAATTGCCCCATCCCGAAGCGGTGCGAATAATCAGCCCAAAGGTCTATTCCTATGCGCAGACCGACATTGTAAAAATATACATCGCAGGAATATTTGAGCGCATCGTGAAGCGTCACCGCGCCATGCCCGCTCGACAGCCAGCAACGAAACAGGCGGTTGCCAAACTGCATACCGCCGTGGCAGGAAAAATAAGTGCTCAAATCGACTTTGTGGTTTTCCAGGGCGGCTGCGGCAGCGATCATTTTATAAACGGAGCCGGGGGGGTAGGTGCTTTGCAGCATCCGGTCATAGAGCGGTTTATCGGGGTCATTGATCAATTTTTGCCAATTTTCATTAGAGATCGCCGTGGTGAAAAGTTCCGGATCGAAATCCGGTTTGCTGCAGAGCACGAGAACGCCCCCATCGCGCGTATCGACCATGACCGCGCCGCCACGCTTGCCGCTAAAAGCCGAATCAGCAAAAGTTTGCAAACGCGCGTCCAGCGCCAGGTAGAAATCCTTTCCCCGCAAAGCCTCCTGCTCACCTTCCGCGACCAGATCACGCACCTCGCGTCCCAGGGCATCCACCTCGATAAAATTATAGCCAACTTGTCCGCGCAGATCACGATCATATTGACGCTCAAAGCCCTTTTTGCCGACCAGATCACCCGGAAGCATGCCTTGATCGCGGCGTTTTTCCAGCTCCGTCTTTGATACTTCGGCGGTATAGCCAAACACATGCGGCGATTTAAGTCCGCTGGGGTAGACGCGACGGGATTCGATCTCGTACGTGACCCCTGGCACCTCCAGCTTGTGTTCCTCCAATTGCACCAGCGTTGCATAGTCAATGTTGTGACGCAGTTTGAAGGGCATAAAAGGATTATCAGCCGCGTTCAATTCACGCCGCACATCCGCCACGGATACATTCATCAACTGCGCTAAAAACTCCATTGAACGCTGGTTTTTTTTGCAGATCGAGGGCGTGGCGCTCAAGGTGTAACTCGGACGGTTCTCGACCAGCACGGTGCCGTGGCGGTCGTATATGATTCCGCGCGGCGGCTCGATACGAATACGGCGAATGCGGTTCCGTTCAGATTGGGCCTGATATTTGCCTTGCTGAACGACCTGCAAACGAAACAGTTGCGCGGCCAGCACGAAAAATGCGACGGCCACAACGGATTGGATAACCCGGGTTGTTCGATCTTGGGAAAACATGTCTCCAACTTGGATAAATGAACCGATCTACGGATCAGATGAAAGGCGTAGGTTCCGTCTTGTAAATCCGCTCCCAAACCGCATCGGGCACGATCGAAAAAATAATCAACGCCCAGAATGTGGTGTACAAGGCGGGGAAAAAAACAGACATCAACAATCCTTTGAACCAGCTGGCGCCGCCCTGGACAACAACAATATAGAGAATTACATTGTTGATCAAGGAGAGAACGCCCACGGTGAGACTGGCGTACAAATTATAAGCGCTTTGCAGCGTGCGATAACTCATGATGGATCCGGCGAAAAAACTCACCAGCGTGCGGGTCAGCGCGTGGGCGCCCAGCAAACCACTGCTCAGGGTGTCTTCGACAAAACCGGTTGCCAGTCCCCAAATCGTACCGTTGCCGCGACCTTCATACATACTGATGGCGCTGAGGGCGATGAGGACAAAATCGGGCGTGACACCTTTGATGGCCACCAGATCGCTGATGCCAAGCTTCATCCCCAGCGCCAGCACAACCATGATCAAATAGTACAGGTATATCATCGGACAACGCCCGGATTCACGGATTCACTGCGGACCACAAATACCTCTTCCAAAACCGTCACATCAACCTTGGGCTTGACATAGATTTTCTGAAACAGACCAGAACCCGCCTCGTCAATTTGCGTCACCGTTCCGATCTTGAGCCCCGGCACAAAAAATGAATTGACGCCGGAGGTCACCACCACATCACCCGGCTTGACATCTGAACTCAGGTAAATACCCGTCAACAGACCGGTGTCGTAGCCCGCCCATTGAAACACGCCCTGCAGCCGGCTTCTCTGCAGCAGCGCCCCACAGCGAAAATTGCGGTCTTGCATGGTCTGCACCACGGCATACGTACTGGAGACGGAGATGATACGGCCCACCAGACCATCTCCCGAAACCACGGTCATGTTCGTTTTGATGCCCTGGGCCGCCCCCGCATCAATAATGATGGATTCCATCGCGGTCTCGTTGGTTCGCGCAATCACCTGTGCCGCTACCAGCGGATAGGATGCCATCATTTTAAATCCCAAAAGCTGACGCAAACGCATGTTCTCATAATACGCTTCCGCCAGTTGCGCATTTTTCAGCTGCAGAACCGTATTTTGCTGACGCAGCAGACGGTTCTCGTCGGCCACATCCATATGCCCGCGCAGTGCCGCCATGGGGGCGCTGAGCCGGCCCAAAACTTCCAGACTCAACGTATGAATCCCGCCCAATTGCCGCGGACTGTTCGCGAAAAAAAGCACGGACATGGACAAAGCCAGAGCGATGATTAAAATAAGATAATCACGCCAGTAGGTAATGGTCTTGCCGAGTTTGTTCAAGCGTGTTAACCATAAAGTAAAAATGAGTAGGAATTATCTTTGCGGCACAAACGGATGAGCGGCCGTCCCATCCCAGCGGAACAGGGCCGGTTCGCCATCCTCAACAACCGCATACGTGTTGTATTGCATCCAAAAGCCTGGATTCACATAATAGCCATTGCTGCGGCGCTCCAGTGCGGCGACATGTGAATGACCCAGTACCACCATGTCAAATCCCTGCCCCAGACGATCGCCGGCGAATTGCCGGTAATCCGCGTCCGAATAATCCCGGTCGCGCGCCGACTCCCGGCTGAGTTGGTAAAAAAAGAGCGCCAGGGGGATGCCTAAATCGGGGTGCAGAAGACGATACAAAAAAATCGCCACCCGATTGCGCAGAACCGCTTTCATGGCGCGATAGAGATGATCTTTTTTCAACAGACCATCACCATGGCGCAGATAAATACGCTTTCCGGACTGCCACAATTCCATATCATCGCGATGAACGGTAATGCCCACTTTCCGGGTCAGGAAGGAGCCGAGCCAAAAATCGTGATTGCCTGCGATATAGTCCACCTCAAGGCCGGAATCAACCAGATCAGCGAGATGGGCGAGCACGCGATAATGCTGGGCAGGCACTACCTGCCGGTATTCAAACCAGAAATCGAAGAGATCGCCGCAGATGATGAGCCGGACGTTCTCCTGAGATTGCAGATAGTTAAAAAATGAAAAGAGCCGGTTATATTCATCCTGTGGGGACTGGCTGCCATGAGCGCCCAGATGGGCATCAGCGAGCAAAAAAATCTTTTGGCGATCCATGCGAGCGGTCTTTTCAGGCATCGGCAGCAAACCTCCTATCAAGAATTGAAATTTAAGGATATGCAGGCATAAATGCAAGCATGAACTTGAGCAGCACGGCGGCACGGCGGAAAAAAGTTGACATAAAGCAAAAAGATGAGTATTTTTTGTGAATTTCGGACGCACCCATTACCCATGGAACAGCCCATGCCGCAAAAACAGCACACCTATCGCGCCTGCGCCAAGATCAATATCGGTCTCTCCATCCTCGGAAAAAGGCCGGATGGTTATCATGACATCGAGACGATCTTTCAGGAGATCAGCCTCCATGACACGCTGACGTTCACATCACAGGAACAAGGCATCCAGTTGACCTGCACAGATCCATCCCTGCCCGTCGATGAAACCAATCTGGTTTTCCGGGCGGCCCTGCTGCTGCAGCAGAGCGGCGCGGCATCTGGCTGCCGCATCCATCTGCAAAAACGCATTCCCAGCGGCGCCGGCCTGGGCGGCGGCAGCAGCGACGCGGCGACCACCCTGCGCGCCCTCAACCAAATCTGGGGCATGCACCTGACGACACAAGATCTCATGATCCTTGGCGCACAACTGGGTTCCGACGTGCCTTTCTTCCTCCTCGGCGGCGCCGCACTGGGAAAAGGGCGCGGCGAAATCCTGCAACCGCTCCGCATGCCGCAGAATTACCACGGTGTTTTGATCTATCCCAATCTGGCTGTTTCCACACGTTGGGTTTACGAAAACGCGAATTTTGACTTGACAAAATCATTAAAAAACAGTAAATTTTACAGCTTGACTAGTTTCGTCAATGAAATGGATGCCTGGGATATTCATTTGAAAAACGACCTTGAACCCGTTGTTTTTAATAAATATCCACAGCTACCTGTTTTACTGGACCAGTTCAGGCGGCAAGGGGCATTTTATGCTCATATGTCGGGTTCTGGTTCTGCTGTTTTTGGCCTGTTTTCTGAACAAAAAGTTGCGCAGCAGGCGCTGGAATCGTTCGACTGCACACTGCAGCGATTCCTGTTTCATGCGATCCCAGCCCGGGCAACTTGATGACCATATTGTGCTTATTGCGCCTTGGGGCGTCGTCAAGCGGTAAGACACGGGACTTTGGTTCCCGCATGCGGAGGTTCGAATCCTCCCGCCCCAGCTCATGGTTCTATTAAGAAAATGGCGAAAATCAAGCCTGGTTTTCGTCATTTTTTGTATTTTTTGCAGGTACCTAAGCCAATTGAAACCGACGGGGTGCGACGATGACCATGCATCGGGAAATGAAAATATTTTCGGGACGTTCCAATCCTCCCCTCGCTACTAAAATTGCGGCTTCGTTGGGAAAAAATCTCGGGCAGATTACGCTGAAAAATTTTTCCGACGGCGAGATCTGGGCCAAGTACGAAGAAAATATTCGCGGTACCGATGTTTTCCTGATTCAATCGACCAATGCGCCAGCGGAAAATTTGCTGGAACTGTTGATCATGATCGACGCGGCGCGCAGGTCGTCTGCATTCAGAATCACAGCGGTCATTCCCTATTTCGGCTATGCCCGCCAGGATCGCAAGGATCAGCCCCGCGTCGCTATCACCGCGCGGCTGGTGGCCAATCTCATCACCCAGGCTGGCGCAGACCGGATTCTAACCATGGATCTGCACGCACCGCAGATTCAGGGCTTTTTCGATATCCCGCTGGATCATCTCTATGCCGCCACCATATTGATTGACCACTTCAAGCGGGTTAACTGGCCCAACCTGGTGGTGGCTTCGCCGGATATTGGTGGCATTCATCTGGCGCGGTCGTATGCCCGCCGTCTGGGTACCGAGCTGGTCATGCTCGATAAACGGCGGCTCAAACACAACGTCAGCGAAGTCACGCGTCTTATCGGTGAGGTCCAGGGGAAAAACGTCCTGATGGTGGACGATCTCGTCGACACCGCTGGTACGCTCACCAATGGTGTGCAGGTACTGCGCGAAAAAGGCGCTGAGAAAATCTATGTGGCGTGCACCCATGCCATTCTCTCCGGAAACGCGGTGGCAAAAATTGCCGAGGCGCCCATCGATCAGTTCTTTGTCGCGGATTCGGTGCCCATTCCGGAAGAGAAACGCATCGAAAAGCTGCATATCCTCAGCGTTGCCGATCTCCTCGCCGATGCCATTCGCCGCATCCACGAGGATCGCTCCATTTCCGATTTGTTTCCGGAAAAAGGGCCCATTTTATAAGTAATTTATTTTGTTCATTGTTTATAAACACGTGGAGAATGATGATGTCAGCAATAGCGCTTGAGTTAACCGTTCGCGAGAAGCATGGCACGATCCAGGCTAAAAAAATTCGCCGTCAAGGTTTGGTGCCCGGCATATTTTACTTTCACGGCAAAGAAGCCGTTTCCTTTACCGCCAACTCCAAAGAGTTGCAGGCGACTCTGGGCCACGAAGCCGCTCTGCTCGATGTCCATTTCAGCAGCGGCGACAAACGCAAATGTATCGTTCGTGAACTGCAATTCGATCCCATCACCCATGCCATTCTGCATGTGGACCTGATGGGCATTCAGCTCGACGAAAAAATCAAGGTATCGGTTCCGGTCCACCTGACCGGCATTCCCGTTGGCGTAAAAACCGACGGCGGCATTCTGCAGCAGGTCATCCGCGAACTCGAAATCGAATGTCTGCCAGGCGACATTCCCGAAGCCATTGAAATTGATGTGACCAATTTGGGCATCGGCGATTCGGTCCAGGTCAGCAGCATCGCCACCGAGAAATACACCATCATGGCCGAAGCGGAACGCACACTGGCAACCGTGAGCGCCCTGCGTCAGGCCGAGGAAGCACCTGTGGCCGTTGAAGAGACCTCGGCAGAACCCGAGATCATCACACGCCGCGCTGACTCCGAAGAAGGAAAAGAAGGTTAGCTGTCTCTTTCGGACGGTCGTGAACGGTGAGCAAGTACCTTGTCATTGGCCTGGGAAATCCGGGCCGTCGCTATGCCAACAACCGGCATAACTTGGGATTCATGATCGCCGACCTGCTGGCAGATGAACTGGCAGCTTCGTTTCAGAAAAAGTCCTTTAACGCCCAGCTTGCCTTTGGCATGCACCAGGGGCATGAAGTGATCATCGCCAAACCGCAATCCTATATGAATCGCAGCGGTGAAGCGGCCGGACAATTGCTGCGCTATTACAACCTGGAGATCGACCGTATCATCGTCATCGTTGATGACGCGGATTTACCGCTGGGCAAGCTGCGCCTGCGCAAACAGGGCAGCGCCGGTGGTCACAATGGGCTCAAATCCATCATCGCACACCTCAGTTCGCAGCAGTTCGCGCGACTCCGGGTGGGCATGGGCCGTCCCGACGCGGAGGGCGACATGGTTCAGCATGTGCTCTCGGATTTTTCACGGTCTGAACAAGCCGTCATCCGCGAGATCGGCGAACAAGCGGTCCAGGCGATTCTGGCTTTTGTAACCCTGGGCGTTGATCAGGCCATGAATAGTATTAATGCGCTGTAGCCTGAATTATTCACCGCCA
The DNA here is from genome assembly GCA_963169875.1 of Candidatus Zhuqueibacterota bacterium. Lineage (GTDB taxonomy): Bacteria > Zhuqueibacterota > Zhuqueibacteria > Residuimicrobiales > Residuimicrobiaceae > UBA2214. The sequence continues at coordinate 19,712 of CAUJEL010000034.1, read as the reverse complement.
AGGACGCAGAGGTACGCAAAGAAAAGAAAACCATAAAAATGGTATTGACAACAACTTTGATGATTGAAATAAGATTTTAAGCACAAATGGTTCGATAAGTATACTATAAATTCCCGGCAGCCCCGGCGTTCCCGGCAGTTTATGAACAGAACAGTTTAGATCATAAAATTGAATTGGAATATCAAACGTACAACCCGCAATCAAGGAGGATTCATTTTGCGTAAATATGAGACCATTATTGTCATCGATTCTCTGCTCAAGACCGAAGAGATCGAAGGCATCATCAGCAAATACGAACGCTTCATTTCCGCTAACGGCGGCAACATCGAAATCGTCGAACGCTGGGGCAAACGCCGTTTAGCTTATGAGATCAAGAAACGCCAATACGGCATCTACGTCCTCATCCGTTTTGACGCGCCTTCTGCGATGATCAAACAGCTGGATCGTGAATACCGCCTCAATGAATATCTGCTGCGCACCATGACCACCAAACTGGACAAACGCGCCTTGACCGCACTGTCCAAGCAGATGTTGGCCATGCCCAAGCCCGCTGAGACTGTGGCTGAAGTACCTGTTCCCGCCCCGGTCGAAGTGCCGGCGGTTGAAGTACCAGCGGTTGAAGTACCAGCGGTTGAAGAGCCAGCCGTTGAAAACCAGACAACGGAACCGGTGCCTGCGGCGGAAGAGACGGTACCGCCAGTTGAATGATATTCGACTGAACGTGTTCTTTAACAAAATCACGATCACGAGATTCCGATGATTGCCTATTTCAAGCGGACCCATTGGGCCAGCTTGAGGAGTGTTATATATGCCAGATTTAAAGATGCCGGATATTAATAATGTACTCGTCGCTGGCTATCTCACCAGCGATCCGGTCTTTCGCAAAACAGCCAATGGCACCCCCGTGATCAATTTCTACATCGCCTCAAATCGTAAATATCGGGACAATTCCGGTATTTGGCGCGAAAATATGTGCTATGTCGGTGTGGTAGCCTGGCATCGACTGGCTGAGGCGTGCAATGAGATTTTGAAGCGGGGCTCATCTGTTCTGATCGACGGCGAATTGCAAAGCCGGAATTGGCACAATGACGATGGCACCACGCGCAATGTTGTGGAACTGCGCGCACGGCGCATCCAGTTCCTCGATCGCAAGAGCAGTAAAGATGTGGAAGAAATGGCCAACCTGATGAATGGAGAAGGCGCGGAGCAGGAAGCGACAACCGCTTCGGTCCAGCCCACGGCCGCTGCAGCCAGTCCCTCTCAGGAAGCCCCAGAAATGCAAAAAATCGAGCCGACCGATTTCGATTTTGGATATCAGGATCTGAACCTGTAATTTTTATCTCTTTATTCTATAAAGGAGCTATTATGTTGAGAAAAAAACGAATTTGCCGTTTTTGCGAAGAAAAAGTCGATTATATTGATTATAAAGACGAAAAACGGCTGATGCGTTTCACCACCGAGCAGGGGAAAATCATCCCGCGCCGTACTTCTGGCACCTGCGCCAAACATCAGCGCCAGCTCGTCAATGCCATCAAAAAGGCACGCGAAATCGCCCTAATTCCGTACATTTCAGAATTGACCAAATAGTTGGGAATGCCACAATGAAGATCATTTTGAAAAAAGATATTGAAACCCTGGGCAACGCCGGCCAGGTGATTAGCGTAAAACAGGGATATGCCCGCAATTACTTGATTCCACAAGGCTTCGCCCTCGAAGCCACACCGGGAAACATGCGCGCATTCGAGCACGAAAACCAGGCTGCGCAGAAACGCCTGCAACGCGGCAAAAAAGAAGCTGAGGAATTGGCGGCAAAAATCGAGAAACTCTCCCTCACCGTAGCCGTCCAGGTTGGCGAAGAAGAAAAACTCTTCGGTTCCGTCACCAGCCAGAATATCGCCGATCTGCTCAAAGATAATGGCTACGATCTGGATCGCCGCAAAATCGTCCTCGAAGATCCGATTAAAGCGCTGGGTGTGTACGACGTGCCCGTCAAATTACATCCCGAAGTGACTGCAACGGTTAAAGTCTGGGTCGTTCGCGAATAGTCCGCCAGCATTGCTGCGGGGCTGAAAATGGATTTTTTTCTTACTCTATATCTTGCCCACATCATCGGGGACTTTCCCTTACAGACCGACGCCATTTTCCGGCTGAAGCAGAAATCGGTATGGGGCGTTGTTGTCCATGTGATGGTTTGTACCGCGGTGAACATTATCATGCTGTTGCAGATGCTCACCCATGCTTCCGTGTGGCTGACCATCCTTTTTATTGCAGTTGTTCATATAGCCCTGGACCGGACAAAAATTTTTCTCGCGGTTTTTCGCGCCAAAGACGGTCTGGGGTATTTTTTTCTCGACCAAAGCCTGCATCTCCTTTCGCTGATGCTGGCTGCCTGGTATCTCCTGCAGGTTCTGCAGCCCTCTGAAATTATCATCTGGCTCCCCCAATCCTGGATCATCTCCTTGACAGCGCTCTGCATCGCCGCGTTCGCCATCCCGCCGGTGATCTATTATGTGCAGCGCTCTCTGCCTTCCAGCCGCGATCCCATGAAACATATGCCATTCCCCTCTTTCAAGGAGCGCTTACCCGGCACCCTGTTCCGTTTTTTCGCCACGCTCGGATTGATCCTCGGCGGCTGGTATTTGCTGCTCTATCTGGTCAATTTCCTCTCGTTCGTATTTGCAACACCCATTCCAAGCAAACAAAGAAAGTACCGCTTCGCAGAAGTCGCTGTCAATTTCGCCATCACCCTCTTTTGCGGTCTTTTCGCCTGGTATTTCCTCAATTGGCATTAGACCAGATCCAGGTCGCCGGCCTCTGCCAGCAAACGCACCGCCGCCACCAAACCAGCGGTTTCACTCCGCAATCTGCGACTGCCCAACGATAACTCTTGCGCCCGCAACGATCTCACCGCCTCAATTTCCGCATCGGTGAATCCCCCCTCGGGTCCGACCAGCAGCAAAATCCTGCCGGCCTGATGGAGGATGCCTCGTCGAGCCACCTCATCGGATTGATGCGATGGATGCGCCAAAAACACGGGCAAGTGCCCGTGGCGCGAGAGGACCTCCTGCCAGGAACACAGCGGGTGAATGACGGGACAACGGCTGCGGCCGCACTGTTTCATGGCCGCGCGCGCCTTGTCCAGCCAGCGTCCCTCCCGGCCTTGCGGTGCAGCCACGCTGCGGCTGGTTTGCATGGGTTGGAATTCTGCGATGCCTATTTCGGTGCCCTTTTCCACAATCCAGTCAAACGCCCCTCCTTTTGGCACGGCCTGCGCCAGCACCACGCGGAGCCGGGGTTCTCCGCTCTCCTCTTCCCGTGTTCGAACGGCAACCCGGAGAAAATGCCGCTCGATGGCGGTGATGGGGCCCCCATAGCGATGACCAGCGCCATCCACGGCGACCAGCCAGTCGCCACTCTGTTTTCGCAGCACCCGCACCGCATGAGTATATTCGCTGCCGTCGAGAATAAAAGTTTCTTCAGCGACGTTTTCAGGGCGCACATAAAATTGTTCGAGATGGCTCATGTTAAAACCACACCTTTAAATCGACAATATACTCGCCATGGCCTCTGCTATCCCAGGCGCGCTCAAACCGGATCATTTCCGCATAGGGAAGTTGCACATTCAATCCGATGCCGTAACCACTCAACCAGTGCGCTGTCGACCAGGATTGATCTTGAACCAGTGCGATGCCGGTGTCGTAAAACACGGTCAGATTACAGCCCACAGGCAGATTGCGCATGTAGGAAGACCAGGGTTTATCCTCGCTTTCAATATCGATATAGCGGGTCTTCACCAGCGGCACACGAAGTTCGGCCGTTGCGAGTGACCGTTTTTCACCCTCAAGAACCGTCTTGAAATGGCCGCGAACGCGTTCTGAATAACCGATATAAAAATGGTTATAAACCGGTATCCTGCCCCAACTGGCATCCATTTGGGCGCGTACGCCGAGGCTGAGTCCGCCCGGCAGCGGCTGATAGCGGCGCATATCCATGCCGGCCATCTGATAATTGGCACTGCCGCCATTGTATACCACCTGCACATAGCCATACAGGAACCATCCCTTCATGGGCAGCACATAGTAGTCCCGATGGTCATATTTTAGCCGCAAAGCCAGCGCCGGCAATTGATCGATGCCGTTCTCCGACAGACTCGCACCTTCCTCTTCGGGTACCTGCACCCGTCGGTACTCGGTTCCGATTTCAGCATAGCCGTAAAATCCCAGGCGGCGGCCGACGGAGACGGAGAGTCCGAGATGTTGCTCATCGAAATGGCGATAGAAGGTACTGTTGTTGCGAATGCGTTTATAATACGCTGAGACGGAAAAGGAGACCCGGCGGCTGCCATGAATCCATGGATCGCGGTAGTTGATCGAGACGCTGGGATTGTAGCCCAAATAGGCATTTCCGGTCAAGGTTATATTGCGGCCGCGCAGGTTTTCATAGATCAGGCCTGCGCCATAGGAGAGCTTGTCCCAATCCCGTTCGTGGATGAACAGAATCGGATAGGGGAATAGGTACCATTTCTCAGCCACCAAAACCAACAAGATGACCCCTTTTTCGCCGGGCAGCAATTGCAGGTCGACGCGATTAAACAGCTGCAGGTTTTGCAGGCGCTGGCGGTCCTGTTCGGCGATTACGGCATCATAAGGATCCCCTTCACGCAACTGCATCTCTCGAGAGAGGATAAAATCGCGCGTGTGGTCGTTGCCCACGAAAAGAATGGATTCAATAATCACCGAGTCCGGAGAGAGAGGATAATTCTGGGATCCCACGAAGGAGGCTGCACAAAAAAGGAAGAAAAAAAGAAAAACCCATCGTCTGTGCGTCGAAGAGGACATCTTACAGGACCGGTTAGGTGACGTGTTTGCTGAGCACCACGGTCGTGCCCGCATTCGGTTTAAAGCGATACTTGACGGAATCCATGAGCGCGCGCACAATAAAAATTCCGCGTCCGCTGTCCTTGAGCAGATTTTCCGGCTGCAGGGGGTCGGCAATGGAGTGTGGATTGAAGCCATCTCCTTCATCGGTGATCTCGATGGTGATGGAACCTTGGCGCACCCGGAAACAAATGGTGACGGTTTTTTCGGGATTACCCTTATTGCCATGATAGATCGCATTGGCCACGACTTCGGTGAGCGCAATCGCCATATTATCCCGATCATCCTCGCTGAAACCGGCCAATGCCGCCAACTGTTCGCCCTTTTCTTCCACCAATTGTATCTGATCCGGCAAACTGGGGATGATCATGGTCAATTTTGTAATGACTTTTTCGGTCAATCCAATTCCTCTTGTCTGGGCTCCAGAGCGATCGCGCGGAAATGATCTGCGCTCAGAAAAGCCAATCCAACCTGACATCCAGGGTATTAATGTAATAGTGCGATTGTGCAGAGGGTTTCACAACTCTGCGCATGGCATCGACAATGAACCGGCTACTGGGCGAGATGGAGACGGCCAATTCAAGAGAAGGACCGTGACTCACATAGGTCTGGGACTTGGCTTTTGTCTCATTTCCCAATGCATCGCGATCGTGACGCCATTCATCGCGAAGATAAAACCCATAGCCGGGCGCAACATAAAAAGCATCCTTCAGGGAGTATGAAATCCGGCACTGAAACCAGTGACTCTGCCGGGTTGTCAGCACCCGTTCCCGCCACGATTCCCAGTAGAGCTGGCCGTTTTCTTCCAGCTGAACGCGGTAATCGAGACGGAGCCCCGTTCTCCTGGTCAAAGACAGACGCAGGGAGTCTTCATAGGCAAATTTGCGAAACACAAAACTCCGGGTTTGTGCGGAGAGATTTTCATAATCATAATCAACATAATTCGCCAGCACCTCAAAGGATTGATGCCAGTGGATACGCGCATGCGGTCGAAACGTCAAAATGGGGCGCAGACGTAAAATACGGTTCCAGTTGTTGTCCGCGCTGCGTTCTGCCAAAATATAAACCATATGGTACAGACTGAGACTGGTCTGCACATCCAGCCATAACGCTGAATCAAAGCGATGTCTAAATGTAAAACTCGAATTTATGCGTAATTCATCCCGATCATCAAAGTTATTTGTATCCGGTGTATCATACTGAAAGCGGCTCACGGACGCATAGGAATACAGGGAATCCTTTCTCCCCAAAGATTTCATGAACTCGCCCACCAGCTGCAAGCGGCGGCTGCTGTTATCCGGCGTGATAAAGGAGGTGTAGCGCGAAAACGGAAGCGTGGCCGCCCCTTTATCGATATCGTATTTTTGCGTTTGCGACAGATAACTCAGGGACAAACGTCCCTGCATGCCCGGTTGGGCAAAGAGCGCCTCCAAAAGATGATCACCCAACACATCATTGCGTTTACGCTGGCGGCTGGCGCTGCCCGATCCAAATGAGTGCAATTCCACGTTGCGAAACTGCCAGCCGTTGCGCAATACCATGCGCGATTTGGTGTTGATGCCATACACAAGTGTGTTTTCAAATCCCCTGTTGCCTTCGCGCAGGCTTTCGATATCCCCGAGTTCGGAGGTATAATTATCAAAACGCCGGCTTGTCTCGAAAATGCGCAGGGAATCCATTGTCCCCTGCGCAAAGGATCTGGATACCTGGTAATGCATGTTGGCCTGATGATTGCGGCGCTGCGCGAATTGATCGGCTTCCACGGAAGCCCGGGCGCGGTTGATATAGCCACTCCAGGCGAGCGCATCCACATCCAGAGCGCCGGAGACATAGTGCCCCTTATCGTGGAGCCCCAATTTGGTTTCCCAACGCGGGCCGGTGCGCAGCGTCATATTGAATTCTTTAATCGGCGCAAAACTTAACCCGGCGCCCACGGCTTGACTGCGCACATCGTTATTCATACCCGTTTGACGATCAAAAAACAACAGGCTGCGAAAGTCCGCCAAAAGCTCCAGCCTGGATAAAAGCCTGAAATTAAGGGATGTGGCGAAAGAATGGTCATCTTTCCATTTTTCATCCCCGAGATTGGCGCGCAGCATGGATGTACGAAATTGCTCATTGAAGGACCACAACCACCTCTGTCCAAGGCGATAGCTCCGGCCCAACCCGAGCTGCCAGAGATAATTATTGAGTTCCTGGCGAAACTGAACCAGGTTGGGCTGTTGCTGCAGAGACAATGGCATGCCGGCTGTCTCCTTTTGCGCCAGCGTAATCTCTGTGAACAGGAGCGACACCAGCACCATCCCCAAACATTTTTTTTTATGCGCGATCAATCAAATCGTCTTCATCAGTGTATGTATCGAGAAAAAATGCCATCTACGTTGCGACGCGATGGCATTCCATACAGCATTCACTCCTCCGCAACCTGATCGTTATTCGCGGATTTTGACAATAATTTCATCAGGTTCACCCAGACCGTGTTCTTTTCTGGCTTCCTGTTCAATGCGCTTGCGGTCATTCGTCAGGCTGTCAATCTCTTTTCTCAACCAGATTTTCTTTTTCTGCTCGACTTCTATCTCCCTCTGCAACCGCCGTCCCTCCTGCCACAGCCGCAACTGGGCATAAAAACCGGAACGTCCGGCCACAAAGAGGAAGAAAAATACGATGAAGCCGAGGAGATAAAATCTTCCCCGTGTCATCTCCACAGAAGCCAGGCGTTGTGAGAGTCCACGGAGAGAACGCCGGTAGGATTTTTTTCGTGACATCATCTTCCACCCCACAAAAAAACAGGAGGGCGCCCACAAACGGTTTCAGGCATGGACACCCTCCACAACGACTGAACCGTTAGCGTTTGATCACGGAAAGACCGGCGAATCTTGCGACTTCACCGAGGCTCTCCTCAATGCGCAGCAGTTGATTGTACTTGCAGATGCGATCGGTGCGGCAGGCGGAGCCGGTTTTGATCTGTCCGGCATTGGTGGCAACCACGACATCAGCAATGGTGCTGTCTTCCGTCTCGCCGGAGCGATGCGAAACCACAGCAGTATACCCGGCTGTCTTGGCCATCTCGATGGCATCCAGGGTTTCCGTGAGCGTGCCGATCTGATTCAATTTGATGAGAATGGAGTTGCACACGCCCAGCTTGATGCCGCGCTGCAGCCGCTTGGTGTTGGTGACGAACAAATCGTCGCCCACCAGCTGGATCTTCTTGCCCAGTTTTTTCGTCATCAGTTTCCATCCATCCCAGTCATCCTCGGCCATGCCGTCTTCAATGGAGAAGATGGGATACTTTTCCACCAATCCGGCATAATAGTCGACCATTTCCGCGGGGGTCAGCATTTTCTTTTCCGAGGCGAGGTTATAGACATTTTTATCCTTGAGGAAAAACTCGCTGCTGGCCGGGTCAAGGGCGATAAAAATCTGCTCGCCGGGTTTATAGCCGGCTTTTTCAATGGCCTGAACGATCACCTGCAGGGCTTCTTCATTGGACTTTAAATCAGGCGCAAAACCACCTTCGTCGCCCACCGCGGTGTTATAGTTTTTCTTCTTCAAGACTGATTTGAGGTTGTGAAACACCTCGGTGCCCATGCGCAGGGCTTCGGCGAAGTTCGGGGCGCCGGCCGGCACAATCATGAACTCTTGCAGGTCGACATTGTTGTCCGCATGGCTGCCGCCGTTGAGGATGTTCATCATGGGCACCGGCAGGGTTTTGGCGTTGCTGCCGCCGATATACTGATACAACGGCAATCCGAAGGCGTCGGCTGCGGCTTTGCACGCGGCCAGGGAGACGCCCAAAATGGCGTTGGCGCCGAGTTTCGCTTTGGTCGGCGTGCCGTCCAGTTCGACTAAAATCTTATCCAGCAGAACCTGTTCCGTCGCATCCTCACCAATTATTTCGTCCGCTATGATATCATTGACATTCTTAACCGCCTGCAACACGCCCTTGCCCATAAAACGGCCGGCGTCACCGTCGCGCAACTCAACCGCCTCATGCTCACCAGTGGATGCGCCGGATGGTACAGCCGCGCGTCCCATGGCACCGCTTTCCAGCGTCACATCCACTTCGATCGTGGGATTGCCTCTTGAATCGAGGATTTCACGGGCAAAAACATCAATAATGGTAGTCATGTAACCTCCTTGGATTTTTTATTGTTATTATACGAACCTGTTCGATTCATAAACCGCCGGGCGCGCCGAGGCCGCCAGGCAATTTTCATGATCATTATCGAAAAATTTTTGATTTGATTTTGATCTCAGTCATATATATTGTAATCAATGCCATTGTTATGTTTTTCTTTTCTTTGCGTACCTCTGTGTCCTCGGAGGTGAATGATTCAGGCTAAATCAATTCCATTAACACCCAGACAAATCCCGCGCCGGCGACCGCGGCGAAGATATTGACGACATCGTTATTCATCCAGCGGATGCCGCTGTAGAATTCCGTTCTGTGATTATGACAGTGATGCTTCTTTTCGGTGATTTTAGCGCATTCCGGGCATTTGAATTTGGCCTGCACCGTGGCGCCCAGATAACTGTCGAGAAAACTGGCGAGAACGCCCGCAATCGTCACCAGCACAAATCCACGCCAGGCAAAAACGTGGGGAGAGGCCAGCGGACTGAACCACCAGCTCACACCGGCCAGCACCATGGCGCCAAGCGCACCGCCGAGCGTGCCCAACAGGGATATGCCCCCCGAGGTGCCAACCGGCACGCGTTTGCAGGTCAGGATCGAAATCGGGTCTTTGCTCGCCAGGGTGCCGATCTCCGTGCCCCAGGTATCAGCCGTCACAGCCGCCAGAGAGCCCGCGTATAAAAAGTACCACAGCGGCGCAGGCGCTATATAGTAGATGATGAGCAGCAGGCCAGCCACGCCGCCGTTGGCGATGACCTGCCAGATATCCCGCGCGCCGCCTTTTTCGATCAGACCCGCCAGGCGTTTTTTCCGCGCCCGTCCGACTTTGGACAGCAGGCTCGACAGCACAAAAAAGGTCAAAATGGGCGCGCTGAACGTCCAGCGGCCAATGCCGAACACCATGGTGCCGAGCAGAAAAAGCCCCATGGCACCGCTGGCGCTGAGGAAGCGGAGCCGCAGCGAGATCAGCGCCACGATCAGGGCCAGTATCATGCCAAAAGTGAACGCCGCCACCTCCGGCACCGGGTTCGTCCACACATAATGGAGCACCAGCGCCGCGCCCAAAGGCACCGTCAGATTATCAGAGCCTTGAAACGATACCGCTTCGCAAGCCGTGGCAAACACGGCAACCAGCGCGCCATACCAGAAAATATGGGCAGTGGTCAAATCCGGACGGGTGATGTAAAGAGCCAGCACCACAATCATCAGGCTGGACAGAAACATGGCGGCCGTGCCCTGCAGCGACTTTTTATCCTGGCCAAAATGATACAGGCGCGGACGGCGGATATTTTCTCCCACAATCGCCGCCAGCGCATCCCCGATCGCCAATAAAAGCATGGCCGTGATCAAAATGGGCTTGTGACTGTGCCACAACAGCAGCACCAGAAGCGTGAAGGCGATGGGATAAAACACCGTTCCGTAGGTTTTGCGGTGCATGTCGTGCATGGCCTGCAGCCAACCGCGTTTGACGGCAACATAATTGAACGCGGCGAATGCCACACCGATCACCAGCAACGGCCACGGCGTCTGCACGAAAAACGGAACAAAGGCCACCAGAATACCGGTGAGCATGTGAACAAATTTGCGCGAAAATTCCTGAGTGCCATGCAAGCGATGACGCAGCAGTTCCGCAGAAAGGATTAATAACAACAGTACACCAAGGAACAAGCCCAGATATGTGGTGTCGGTGGTGGTCATCGATTCCCGTACAAGAGTGAGCCCTGCGAAGGCTTGCGACCTTTGCAAGGTTATTGCGATCGCTCGGTTCAGGTATTATATTTACTAAAAATATGACAGAAAAGCAACGGTTATTTGAACACCGCGCAGAGGTCTATATCTAGTGCGGCCAGGCGTTTTCGCGCCTATCCGTCAATTACCCACAAGTTATCCACATTTTTCCCACAGCGCAAACCGGACAGCGGCCGCCCGCTGCAGAAGGTCCTTTAGCTTAAACCAGGCTAAAAACATTCACTTGCGGTTAAGAGTCGCAGATTCGTAACTTCAGTATTTTTGAGAACATTTTTTATTCTATTATTTACAATCATTTACATATGTTTTTCAATATACTGTCAGCGCTGGCGGCCTGGCGTCCATTAGCAGTATGCGGATGCAAAACAGGCTGGTCTCTTGTGTAACGCCGCCAACGGGGTCTGCCGGGGATTTGTACAAATATTTGACAAGTTATCCACATTTGTCCCCTGCAGTACCCACTGCGACGGAACGCACAACGACGTCCTGCTCTTCAAAACAAAGAGCGATCAATCCTGACCCTGATTCGCCCGGAAATGTTCAATAACGCGCTGCAGAATCTCATCCAGCTGCACCTTGGGCTCGTAGCCGATGACGCGTTTCGCCTTGCTGAGATCCGGCACCCGGATGCGCATATCTTCGAAACCCTCTTCATAGGCCTCGTCGTAGGGGATATAGCGAATTTCCGAGGTGCTGTTGGTCATGGCTTTGATCTTTTCAGCCAGGCCGGCAATGCTGACGCCGTGATCATTGCCGATGTTGAAGACTTGTCCGATGGCCTCGGGATTATCCATCAGTTTGATGGCGGCGTCGACAACATCCGCAACATAGGTGAAACAGCGCACCTGCTGGCCGTCCCCATAAACAGTCAGGGGTTTGCCATCCAGGGCCTGCTTCACCAGGCGGGGAATCACCATGCCATAGCGGCCCGTCTGCCGTGGGCCCACGGTGTTGAAAAGCCGCATGATGATGGTGGGCAGATTTTTTTCCTTGTGATAGGCCAGGGCCAGAAATTCATCGATGGCCTTGGAACAGGAATAGCTCCAGCGGTTCTTGGTGGTGGGTCCGAGTACACGGTCATCGTCTTCACGAAAAGGCACGGACTCGCTCTTGCCGTAAATCTCCGAAGTGGATGCGATCAGAACCTGACGCAAATAGCGCGCGGCGAGGCGCAGCACCACGTCCGTGCCCAGCACGTTGCGCTGGATGGTCTCCACTGGACTTTTTACAATCAACTCGACGCCCACCGCTGCCGCCAGATGATAGATGACATCGCATTCGCTGACCAGCCGGTCCATGACGGTCTCATTCAAAATGTTTTCAACCGCCAGATGAAAACGTGGATGGTTGCGGATGTGCTGGACATTGGACAACTTTCCGGTCGATAAATCATCGATGACGCACACTTCATCGCCGCGTTCAAGCAGCTTTTCTGCCAGGTGGGAACCGATGAATCCTGCACCACCCGTGATCAATACTTTCATGGAGTCTCCTTTGATGAACGGTTATTTTCGCTTGCTTCCAGCCCTGATCAACAGGGTTAATATCACATAAATTAACATCGTCTGCACCAGCACGAAAATGCTGAGGCGAACGGACAAATAGGGCAACAGCAGGGCACTCATCCCGATGGCGATGCATATGAGGTGAACAAAGAGGACCGCCTGGTTGCGGCTCATCCCCAAATGCAGCAAGCGGTGCGATATATGACATTGATCTCCTACATATACCGGTCTGCGCTCATGAATGCGGATAAGAATGACCGTCACGGCGTCGTAAATGGGCACACCCAGCACCACAATCGGGACGATGACGGGCAAAAGCGAAGTGCTGTCCGCGACGACGTAGGAACTGGTCAGGGTCAGGGCGCCGAACATATAGCCTGTGAAGAGACTGCCCACATCGCCCATGAAGATGCGCGCCGGATAGCGGTTGTACCACAGGAATCCCAGGAGGGATCCAACCATGAGGATGAACAACAAGGCGGAAAAATATTGTCCCTGGGAAGCGGTCAACCAGAAAAAGATGCCGCCGCAGATCAGGCCAATCCCGGCCGACAGGCCATCCATATTATCCAGGAAATTAAACGCATTGCTGATGGCCACAATCCACAGGACCGAAAATGCAATATTCAGCCACAGCGACGGCAGAAAACTGCTGTGCGCGCCGCCGCCAGCCGCGATGGCCGCGGCGATGATCTGCGCGACAAATTTGATGGCCGGCGAAAAATTGATGCCGCGGATGTCATCGATGATACCAATGATCAATAAAATCGTGGCGCCCGCCACCAGAGCCAGCAATTTGGGAAAGGCAGCCTCAAGAACGGGCCGCTGCCGCCCCAGCAGTGCCAAAAATGCATGGCTGTTTTCCGTCACACCCGCCCAGTGTACCATTAAAAGTCCGCCAGCCAGCACCGCCATAAAAGCGGCATAGATGCCCAGACCGCCCAATAACGGCGTCACCCTGGCATGATCCTTCCGCCCCACGGGATGGTCCTGAATATCCCATTTGACCGCCAGCGCCATTGCCAGGCGCACAAAAATCAACGCGGCCACCAGACTGCCGGAAAAAGCCAGCATATACGTCAAATTGCGCAATGTTTTCTCCCCTCCTTCATTTCGAGTGCTCCATAGTCACGCCTTTCCATCCACCACTCATTGACCGGATACGTGCACATACAGGTTCTCGACATCCCGCTGTAAACGGCCAAAATCAAACAACTGCAGAACCTTCTCCCGGCCATGCGCTCCCATCTTCAGGCGCATGGACGCATCCCGGGCCAACTGCAAAATGCGCGCAGTCATGGCGTCCACATCGCCGCTCGGCACATAAAAGCCGTCCACGCCATCCTCGACAAAATCGGCGACGCCGCCGACCTCGGTGGTGACCACCGCCCTGGCCGATGCCATGGCCTCTATCAGCGACACCGGCGTCCCTTCATTCAGGGAGGTCAGGACTGCGATATCAGAAGCGGCGTACACCGGCCGCATCTCTCTATGCCATCCGGCAAACAGCACCTTGTCAGAAATACCCAGCGCCTGCGCATGCGCCTCCAGTTCAGCGCGCAGTTCGCCTTCACCGACGATGAGAAATCGTGCGTGCTCCATTTCGGCAGCCACTTTTTGGGCAACCTGCAAAAACATCTTGTGGTTTTTGATGGGCACCAGCCGGCCGGCGATGGTGACGACCAGATGTTGCGGCTGCAATCCGAAAAGAGGCCGTGATGAAAAGTCTTGTAGCGATGTCTCCGCAAAGGGCTGAAGGTCGAGCCCCAGGGGCACAACCGTCACTTTTTCCTCCGGCGCGATGGCATAGACCTGACAGAGATCGTGCTTTTGCCGCGCGCTGATGGCGATGATGCGATCCGTGCGTCCGGCCAGGAAGCGCTCAATATGGATGAACAGGCGCGTTTTCCATGGCGAAAAATAGCCCGAAAAAACATGTCCATGAAACGTATGCACCTTTTTGGATTTGCCCGCTGCAAGAGCAGCCAGCCGCCCCAACGTCCCCGCTTTGGCCGTGTGCGTATGAATGATGTCCGGCTTGAACTGGCGCATGATCCGGACCAATTTGATCAAAGTCAGCACATCGTCGTACCAGTGTATCTCGCGTCCCAGCGTGGGAATGACCACGGGCTCGACGCCGAGCTGATCAGCGAGATAGCGCATATCTCCTTCGTTCTGTCCCACCACGCCGGTCACCAACAAGGATTTGAAGCGTTCGTCATTGAGGGCGGCTGTCAAGCGAATGGCCTGGATGGCCGGACCGCCGATATTGAGCCGCGCGATCAGGCGGAGAATGCGCAGTGGTTCAGTTGTGTGCGTGTTTGTCATCATAGAGCCGTTGATAGAGATCCTGATACTGAGTGATCATGCCGTGAAGGCTGAATTTAGCGGCGATGCGGTCGCGGCCGCCCTGGCCGAGCGCAGCGCGCAACGGTTTATCCGCAGCGAGGCGCCGCAAAGCCGCTGCCACCGCGGCGGCATCCCGGGGCGGCACCAGCAGACCCTGTTCTCCATCGTTGATAATCTCCGGGATCCCGCCCACCGGCGTCGCGATCACCGGCACGCCCATGGCCATGGCCTCGAGTATGGAGAGCGGCAGCCCTTCACTCTGCGACGGCAGCAAAAACAGATCCGCCGCATTCAAATAGTCATAGACATTCTTCTGGAATCCCATTAACCGCACCGCCTGTTGCACGCCCAGGGATTCCGCCTCCCGCGCCACTTCCCCGTCGCTGCGATCCTCGCCGGCGAAAACAAAGACTGTTTTTATGGCGCCTTGCATCTGCGCAGCCGCTTCTAAAATGGTGATATGGCCCTTGAGCGTGCGCAGATTGGCCACGGTGAGGACCATGAGCTCGTCCGGCGCAATATGCAATTCCCGCCGGATCGCTTCGCGCCGAAGCGCATCATGCGGACCCGGCACGGCCATGCCGGGATGAATGACGGTGATCCGCTCCGCGGCAACCCCTCTTTTCTCCATGAGAAGCTGCCGGCCAAACCCGGATACGGAGACAAAATGATCCACTTTGCGGCTGTGCATGCGTAAAAGCATGTTTCTGACGCGGGATGAAAAGCTCGCGATGCCGTGCACGGTTGAAATCACACTGCCCGTGCCCCACCGCGATGCCAGCGGACGCACCACAACCTCCGCCGTATCGCCGTGAAGCTGGATCAAATCATATCGTTCCTGCCTCAGCAACGCGCGCAATCCGGAGCAAAACCGCACGGGATGGTGAAAATCGAGATCATAATAGGGCACGTGCAAAGCCTGGGCGCGATCCCGCAGGGGGCCGCCGCCATAGAGGCTGGCGACGGCCATGGCAAAACGCACTTTGTCGATGTGTTCGACCACATCCAGGATCATGCGTTCGGCGCCGCCGATGCCGCTGACCGTGGTCAGGTGCAGCACTTTAATTTTCCGCGTCATAACTTGTCCATGCCTTGCGGCCACTGGCACCAGGCGTCGCGCCAGGCGGGATAGTTGGCGGTGATGGAAAATCGTTCCCGGGCCGTTTTGCGCGCCTCCAGCCCCATTTTTCGCCGCAGCTCCGCGTCTGTCAGCAGCCGCTGCAATTTATCCAGCCACTCTTGCTCATCATGCGCCAGAAAGCCGTCCACGCCGTCGTTGATGATATCGTTATTGGCGCCCACGGCTGAGGCCACCGCCGGAGTGCCGGCAGCCATGTACAGCAAGATCTTGTATCCGGCCTTGCCGCGCGTCCATGCATCATCGGGCAGCGGCATCAATCCCACAGCGAAGGCCTGAATTTCCGCTACTTCGCGATCCTCTTGCCAGGGGCGGTTATCCAGGGCGACGCCGGGCCACGGCGCCAGTTCCCCGCCGACGATCCGCAAAATAAACGAGTATCGCTCCGCCAGTTGTTGCAATGGCGTGCGAATCGTTTCAACGTATGGTTGCGTGCTGCGGCTGCCCACCCAGCCGATCACGGGTGGATCGTATGCTGCCGGCGCGCGCCCGGGGAAACGCTCCATATCCACGGTCGTGGGGATGATGCGCACATCACGCACATAGTGCCGCGCATAGTCCGCCAGATACCGCGTGCTCACCACCGCCCGGTCACAGCGCGCCAGAATGCGGGCGATATTTTTACCATCCCTCAACCACGTGCGCCACCCGGACCGCGGATGGCGGTCGTAAAAAATGGCGTCGTCGAACTCGAATACGCAGCGCCTGGCCAGGCGGCAGATCAGCAGCTCGATGAAAGGATAACAATAGGGCAGCGTCTCCCGCTGAATCACCACCACATCATATCGCCGTATCACCGCCAACACGCCCAGGCGCGCCCCGACTTTGGCCGCAAACCAGCGCAGCCGGATCCAGGCGGTGGGGTGCTGGAGAACGCGTTGATCCAATCGCGCGGACGTACCGGAAATCACCTTATAGTCAATCCCCTCCTGATCGAAAAGAGGAAGATATTGGTGAATGCGCACCCGGCTCGACGCGCTGCCGGTGCTGCCGTGGGTCAGGAAGAGAATCCGCATCAGCCTCGCCTCTTGAAGAGTCGATCCCAGACCAGCACCGAGCGCAGCTCAATGTGAAACAGGTAACTCAACGCCATGAACAAGGCGGCTACGCCGATCATCCCAGTCAGTGATAAGGCCAGGCTGGCGGATGGCCACAAAAGCCGGTATCCCCAACCGGCCAGCCAGCAGATGGCGGCAATCAGCGCCAGCTTGCCGGAATCGTTGAGAAATGATGGCATGTCCAGGACAGGGGCGGACTTTTTTTGCAGAAACCAGATCATCACCATCAGATTCAATCCAAAATAGAGCGTGGATGCCAATGCGATGCCTCGATAGGACATAAAGGTGCTGAACCACAGTTTCATGAAATAGCCCACGATGAAGCCGGCAATGCCGATCAGCGTGGGCGTGCGCGTATCCGGCAACGCAAAAAAGAGATTGGCGATGTGATTGGCGATGGCGCCGAAAACCAGCACCCCGCCATAGAGCACCAGCGTATCGCCGACGTTCACAGTATCCTCGGCCGTGAAAGCGCCGTATTGGAACATGATGCGCACCAGCGTCGCAGAAAATCCGGCCAGCAGCACAAAGATCAGCAGGGTGATGAAGGTGATGCCGCTCAGCGTTTTGCGATTGAGACTCTGCAAACGCGGCCAATCTTTCTGCGCGATCAAAGCCGAAAGCGCAGGAAAAGAGGTGATGGACAGTCCGCCGAGTCCCACCAGCGTCAGCACGCGCACAATCTTGTTGGCATATCCCAGCGCAGCGATGGCGCCTTCATTCAGGCCTGAAGCGATGCTGCGGTCCACGACAAAAATGGCCTTGGTGATGAGTCCACCCCAAATCAGCGGCCACATCAGGCGCAGGACGGCACGAAAATCGCGATCGATAAAATGCCATTCAAAGCGATATTTTCTCTCAATGGCATAAACGGCAAAGAGCAGGGCGAACTGCAGCAGGGAGCTGACGGCCACGGCCACAGGCGCAGCATAGATGCCCAGTTGATCGACCCAGACCATGAGCAGGATGACGGCCACAACCGAACCCGCCACCGGCGCCAGGGGCGCCAGAAAAAAACGGCGCTCGGCGTAAAAGATACTGCTCAGCAAGGCGGTGAGGCTGCGAAAGATCATCACCGGAAAATAAATGATCATCAGTCTGGCGCTGAGCTCGACGCGGGGCTGATCAAAACCTGTAAAAAGAAAACGTATGAGCGGTGCGGCGAAAAGGACGCCGGCTGCGGCCAGCAGCAAAAAGATCAAAAAAATAATATTCACATAGCTGTTGGTGAGCCGGTAGGCCTGCTCAGCCGTGTCCGCCTCGAAATGACGCACCAGTGTGGGAACCAGGGCGCAGTTGAACGCGGTTATGGCCACCGTCACCAGCAAATCCGGCAGCGTGACCGCCGAAAGGTAACAGTCCATCTCCATGCGCGTGCCGTAATAGCGCGCCAGCAGCATTTCCAGCATGAACATCAACAGGACATTGAGGAAGAGGAAAAAGCTGACGGCGATGGATGATTTCAGGATATTGGACAAAGATCACCTTCCAGTCCATGAACGCTGTTTCTTGCTGCCGGTCCCCTTCAGGACTTCTTCAAGCAGCATGGCGGCGCGGCGGCGGAGGAAATGATCTTGCACATAGCGCCGTCCAACGCGCCCCATTTCCCGGCAGGCGGCCGGATTCCTGGACAGAAAGCGGATCGCCTCAGCCATGCCATCGATGTCCTCGGGCTCCACATAGACGCCAGCCTGACTTGCCGCCACGATTTCGCGGGCTTCCCCATCCACGCTGACTACGACGGGGCGCTCACAGGCCATAAAATCAAACATCTTCGTGGGCACGGCGCCGCGGAAAAGGGGTTTATTTTTCAAAGGCACCAGACCGCAATCCGCTGCGGAGATCACAGCCGCGATCTCTTCGCGGGAGATTTCTCCCAACAGCATGAGATTGTGGAGCTGTTTTTCTTCCTTGAGCTGTTGCATGGTGCTGGTCAGCGGTCCGGCGCCGGCAACGGCCAATTGAATAGTTGCCTCCGGTTTCAGACGTTCGGCCAGGGCACAAAGATCTTCCATACCCTGGGCCAATCCCAGAACCCCGGCGTAGAGCACGATGAATTTGCCATCCCATCCCAATTTTTCGCGAAAGCCGCGTCCGCGATCCATGAACAAGTCCGGATTGGTGCCGTTTCTGATCAAATGCGACTTGTGGCCCCACCCCAGGCGAATCAATTCATCGTGAATGCCCTGGGTGACACTGATCAAGCGATCGGCATGGTGATAGAGAAAATGATCGAGGCGGCGGCCCAACCACAGCCACACGGGATTCCGCAAAGCGCCCAGCTGCAAAGCCATTTCGCGCCAGAGATCACGAACCTCGTAAACAAAAGAGGCGCCTTTGAGTTTGCTCAAAAGCCATCCCGTCAAGCCGGTCATGGGCGGCGGCGAGGTGGCCAGGACCACATCATAGTGGCTGGCGCTCTTCAGTCCAGCCCAAAAACTGCTGATCATGAAACTCAGATAAAAGGCGGCACGGACGAAAATGCTTTTACGGGGCCGGGTGAAGACCCAGGTACGTATGATGCGCAGGCCGTGGTCGCGCTCTTGCAGATAGCAATGACCTTGGTAACCCGCCGCGATGATACCGGACGGATGGTTCGGCATGTTGCACAGAACCGTGACATCATGCCCTCGCTCTGCCAGGAAACGCGTCATTTCAAAGGCCCTGGCTTGGGTGGCGCCGGCTTCAGGCGGAAAATATTGGCTGATATAAAGTATCTTCATATCGTTCATACACCTAACCTGAACTATTCACCGCCAGGGACGCAGAGATACGCAAAGAATAGAAAAACAGAAAAATAGCATCAAGAGCAGCTTTTTAGACTGACCTGAACTGAGCGATCGCCTTAACCTTGTGAAGGTTCCTAACCTTCGCAAGGTTGCCTTTTGTGCACCGATCGCTCAA
>CAUJEL010000033.1 GCA_963169875.1 Candidatus Zhuqueibacterota bacterium | reverse complement strand
ATCGCCGATGTCTGGGTCAACGGCTCCTACGTTGGCTACCACGAAGGCGGCTACACGCCGTTCGCCTTTGACGTCACCAATATGCTCAACCACGGCGGCAGCAACACCATCGCCGTGCGCGTCGATAATATCCCCTGGGGCACGCGCAAGGATATCGTCCCGTTCTACAAAGTGGATTGGTTCAATTACACCGGTATCATCCATGATGTATTTTTGGAAGCCTGCGCAGCGCAGCACATCGTGCGGGCGCAGATCGTGCCCCTGAATATCCAGGGTGATATTTCCGTGCAAGCGGTGGTCGCCAATGCCGCGGCGGCCGCGCAAAATCTGCGCCTGACCCTGGAGGTCTTTTCCGCGCGGATCGCAGCCGATAATATCGCCTCCGAATTC
This sequence comes from Candidatus Zhuqueibacterota bacterium, assembly GCA_963169875.1. Classification (GTDB taxonomy): domain Bacteria; phylum Zhuqueibacterota; class Zhuqueibacteria; order Residuimicrobiales; family Residuimicrobiaceae; genus UBA2214. Next base: position 4,316 of record CAUJEL010000033.1, on the reverse strand, counting down.
GCCGTGGATGTGACCGGAGCGCCTGCGAGCCATGCAGGCGTTTCCGAAACCGCGCTGGCCATTGAGGCCGATTCCGTCGCCGTGTGGCAAACGCAGCTGCGCATCGACGCACCACTGCTGTGGTACCCGAAAACGCCCAACCTCTATGTGCTGCGCGCCTCCCTGTGGCAGGACGGCACCCTGATCGACCAATATTACAGCCAGTTCGGCATCCGCACCGTCGTCACCCGGGGCGCCCAGGTGCTGCTCAACGGCAAACCGGTCTTTTTCTCAGGCGTGGCCCGGCATGAAGATCACCCCGACTATGGCCGCAGCATGCCGGCCGATGTCATCCTCAGCGATGTGCAAAAAATCAAGACCCTCAACACCCAGTTTCTGCGCACCGGCCATTATCCCAATCATCCCGCCACTTATCTCTACACCGATCGCGTCGGCCTGGCCGCCATGGAGGAGATCCCGGTGTGGTGGTATGACAATGAAGAGGAATGGAACATCCAGAACAACCTGCGCCATATCCATGAACAGATGTGGCGCGAAATGATTTTCAGGGATTTCAACCGCCCCAGCCTCATCCTGTGGAGCACCTGCAACGAATGCAAGGAAGTCCCCAACCGCCGCGCCTTCATCCAGCGCGTGCACGACGATCTGGATCAGAACTATCCCGACGGACGGCTGGTGTCGCAATCGGCTGCCGCGGACCGGCCGGGACCCGCCGACGACTCCCAGCATGCCTGCGATGTGGCCGGCTGGACCATGTACTTTGGCATCTTTCACGGCGGCACCTATTACAAGGGCACCGCCAATTTCCTCAATCAGGTGCGCCAGGCCTTCCCGGACAAGCCGGTCATCAACACCGAATTCGGCTACTGGTCCAGCGAAGACGGCAGCAACGAGAATGCCCAGGTCAACACCTTCAAGGATACTTTTCAGGCCCTGACCGAATCGGGCGCGCTCAAGCAGCTCGGCAAACCAAATCCCAACGGCATGCTCATGGCCGCCACCTGGTGGTGCGCCTTCGACTGGTACACCTGCCAGCAGACCAATGGCTACCAAAGCATGGGGATTCTGCACATGGACCGTACGACGAAGAAAAAAGTCCATCAGAATCTGACGATCTCCTACATTCCCTATAATTACTACGGCGGGACAACAGAAATCGGCAGCCAGCGCGATGCTCAAGAGCAGCCGCAAACCTGGTCGCTGCTCAACAACTATCCCAATCCGTTCAATGCCGGCACGGTGATCTCCTATGAACTCGCTGCTCCCGGCTCGACCACGCTGCAGGTGCTCAATCTGCGCGGCCAGGTGATGGCGACGCTGTACCAGGGCCGGCAGAACGCCGGCACACACCAGTTCACCTGGGATGGCGCCGCAGCGGCCAGCGGCATCTATTTTGTGCGCTTGCAGTCGCCGCAAGGCGAACAGATCCGTAAGATGACGCTTTTGAAATAAGAGGACCTATTGACAGAACAAAAACAAAACAAGCCCGGCAGCCCGCAGCGGGCGACCTCTTTTCCCGGGTTTATCAACGCCCTGCTGCGCGTGCAGGGCGCCGCTTCCCTGGCCAACCTGGACTATGCCCGGGAATGCGAAGCCAAGGAGCAGGCGCTGACAAAATTCTGGGCGCAGCATCAGCTACCCGGCGAGCCGGCGGGACTCGTCCGCTCGCCGCGGCCGCGCCATTACCGCACCACCAGCAAGCGGCGCATCCGTGTCGACAGAGGCCTGGTCATCGCCGAATTGAGCGGCGCGGAGATAAGCCTCCCGGCGAACGATTTGCAGCTCCTCGAAGCGGAACAGCATAAAGACATCTACAATCTGCTGCTCGGTTTACTGCGCAAGCCGGCCTGGCTGGATTTTTCCAGGCGCCTCAATTATGTCATCATCCGCGGTTCATATACTTCATTCAGCGTCATACTCAACGTGGATCGTTTCGATGCCGCTGTCTTGCGCAAAGGAAAACTCATCGCCCGGCATCTTCAGGAATCGGATCTCAACATCCTCTCGGCTTTCATGTTTCTGGATCCCTCGCGCTCGGATTACTATTTCGAAAACAAGCGGCCGGATGCCAGCATGACGTTTAAAAAATTGTACGGACCGGAAAAGCTGTCGCTGACCATGAATAGCCAACGCTTCTTTTACGAAGCAACCGGATTTTCCCAGGTCAATGAATCGATTCTACCCTTGTTAATAGATCAAGTAGGGAAACTGCTGGGGAAACCGGAAAAGGGGCAACTGGCCGATCTCTATTGCGGCTACGGTCTTTTTGCGCTGCAGCTGGCGGAAAATTATGAGCGTGTCTTCGCCATGGACGTCTCCAGTTCAGCCATTCGCAATGCCGCGGAGAACAAACATCACCTCTGTCGCGATGCGGAGATCCAGTTTCGCGCCCAGGCCATCGACAGCCGCTCGCTCAGGCGCTTCCTGAAGCCCAACGCCTCCGGACGGGAACACATCATTCTGGATCCTCCGCGTCAGGGCGTGGCCGAAGGCGTGATTCCGTATCTCGCAGAGCGGGGTTCAGATAAAATCGTCCATATCTTTTGCGGTATTGAACAGATACCACATCACCTCCCCCTTTGGCTGCATGGGGGCTATCGTTTGACACGCATCGTGCCACTGGATATGTTCCCGGGAACGGCCAATCTGGAAATAATCCTGCTCTTTGAGCCCAGGCCGGTGCAAACACGGCCGAAAGATCAGGCGGTTGCAGCAAAAAACGTCATTGAAAAGCCGGCAGCATCCCGAAAGCCGCCCAAGTATGCCAAATTTGCGGAGCGCAGGGAGAAGGTAAAGATTCGCCACAGCAGGAAACTGCAAGGCAAGCGCAGCAATCCCAAGGGAGAAAAGTAGCGGTCCTATGGAAAAACGACCCTTTCGCATCGCCACCAGCCTGGATGACGTCATCAAGGCGTACCTGGTCCGCGCCATCGTCTTCATGGAGGAGCAGCGCGTCGCTTATGCTGAGGAGATCGATGAATTCGAGCACAGCGCCCTGCATATCCTCGGCGAGATCGAGGGCGAGCCCTTTGCGGCCGGGCGGATACGGTTTCTCGGCGAATATGCCAAACTGGAACGCATCGCTGTGCGCAAGGAGTACCGCGGCCGCGGGCTGGGCCATGATCTGGTCAATTATATGATGCAAGTGGCGCGGGAAAAGGGATTCCGGAAATTCAAGATGCACGCCCAGGCGCACCTGTCGGATTTCTACGGTGTGCACGGATTCAGAACCAAAGGGGACATTTTTCAGGAAGCCAATATAGACCACTATTTGATGGTTTACGAGGAAGAATAAAGGGTAACCGGGAAAGGAAGCGCGGCCATGACCATCGTAAAATTCTGCAATGAGCAGTGTGTGACGGAGAACGTACTCCATTTCGAGAGTCTGGCGAACGGGCTGGTGCGCATGCGGATCGAGACCGCTTGCAAGGAACTGCTGAACGCCATCGATCAGAAAGAGGTGGATCTGGACCCCATGCTCGAGCTTTTCACGACCGTGGACAGCAAGCTGTCGGGTATCACCAGCCATCTGCCGCACCGGGTCTATCCCTTTCTCTTCGCGGCGCTCAAGGGCTTGCAGGTGGAGGCGGGACTCGGTCAGCCTGAAGTATTCACCATCGAGGTCAAAAAGGCATAAAAAAAGCGGCATCATGACGCCGCTTGGGGATTGTTCCGCCGGGTTATCCGCGCGAGACCCGTTCCAGGTACTTGCCGGTGCGGGTGTCGATTTTGATGACGTCGCCCTCTTTGATGAACAGCGGCACCTGAATCTTGGCGCCGGATTCAATGGTGGCAAATTTCATGACATTGGAGGCGGAGTCGCCGCGGACACCGGGTTCCGCTTCGGTGACGAGGAAATCGATGATATCGGGCAGTTCGGCGGTCAAGGCCGCGCCTTCGAGAAAGCGGATGAAACACATGCCACCCTCTTTGAGGAAACGTTTGCGGTCGCCGAGCATCTCCGTCGCGATAAAAGTCTGATCATACGTCTCGGTATCCATGAAATAGAGATTGCCATCGGATTCATAAAGATACTGCATCTCTTTTTCATCCAGGCGCACGGCTTCGATGGTGTCGGTCATGCGGAAAGTATTATCGACGACGCGCCCGGTTTTGGCGTTTTTCAGTCTGGTGCGCACCATGGCGCGCCAGTTGCCGGGGGTCACGTGTTGAAATTCGGTGATGATCCAGATATCGTTGTTGAAGCGAATGGCCATGCCATTACGAAATTCAGAAATTGATGCCATAGAATCCTCTTTATGAATTGGAAATTTTTCAGCTAGAATTTTACGACTATTTTTGATCAAATGCAAGAA
>CAUJEL010000032.1 GCA_963169875.1 Candidatus Zhuqueibacterota bacterium | reverse complement strand
GTATTGATCACTCTCGCCATCTGCCTCCCGGACCGGGAAAGCTGGCTTTCGTCACATCACTCTTTTGATACATTCGCTCTATTATTTTAGTGTCACCCTATTATAAACAACTATGGTAACATTTTATTTTGAGGCAACGGGGGGCTCTGAACTGCAAAGGTTCGTAGTTCCAGCTTTAGCTGGCTGATATGCTGCCTGAAGGCGGGACTACGAACACTGGCCAGTCTAAATTCCACTTGAGGCAAAATTACAATTGTTCGTAGTTCCAGCTTTGGCTGGCTGAAATGCCGCCTGAAGGCGGGACTACGAACACTGGCCAGTCTAAATTCCACTTGAGGTAAAATAACAATTGTTCATAGTTCCAGCTTTGGCTGGCTGATGTTCCGCCTGAAAGCGGGACTACGAACGTTCGTTTTTTGCAGATCGGCTTTATCTGGTAAATTATTGCCAAAGGGCGGGCGTTCAAACAGGTGTTGTTCGTAGTTCCAGCTTTAGCTGGCGCATATGCTGCCTGAAGGCGGGACTACGAACGTTCGTTTTTTGCAGATCAGCTTTAGCCAGTAAATTTTTACCAAAGGGCGGGCGTTCAAACAAGCGTTGTTTGTAGTTCCAGCTTTAGCTGGCAAAATTCCGCCTGAAGGCGGCGAGAGTGCTTAAAAAGATCGCACTATTTCGTTTATCCCGGTCACCGTTCCTGCAACTGCTCTATTTCTTTTTCCATGGTTTTTATCTTGCGCCCCAGACGCAGCAAATACACGCACAGAGCCAGCCAGATCAGGGTGTATGCGGCAAAGAGAAAATTCAAGCTCATAGGATATCCTCAAGATTGGTGTTTCAACGCTTGCAGCTGTTTTTCCAACGTGCTGATGCGATAGGAAAGGACCAACAGTGTTATGAACAGGATTGAAAATGCGAAAAGATTGAACATCAGCGTGCGAAACATCTCCGGGGCCAAGCCGCTGCCTTCCCCGCCGGCTATCACCGGTGCCGGATGCAGCGTTCGCCACCAGCGAATGGACATGTAGACGATGGGGACATCGATGAATCCGATGATGCCGAAAACAGCGGCGAAGCGGGCGCCGCGTTCCGGATCCGTGGTGTAATTTCGCACCATGAGGTAGGCGATGTAAATCAGCCACAGTACCAGCGAGGTGGTCAACCGCGCGTCCCAGGTCCAGTAAACATTCCATACCGGCTTGGCCCACAAAGGGCCGGTCAATAACACGATGGTGATGAACAGCACGCCGATCTCCGCTGAACTGGCGGCGAGCCGGTCCCAATGCGCCTTGCCCGTGCGCAAAAAAGCGATGCTGGCGGCGCAGACGATGAAAAAAGCCAGAAACGATGCCCATGCCGAGGGCACATGAAAATAAAAAATCCGCTGCACATCGCCCATGGTGCTCTCGGTGGGCGCATAGAGAAAAGAGAGATAGAGCGCGATCTCGATGACGATGAACGTCAGAATGATCAATACCAGGTGGCTCGATCTGATGCTATTCATGGATATCCGTCCTCAACATTGGCCTTATTCTTCGACGACATATTCATACAACAGAAAACAGACGACGAAATAGATGACATCAAATGCTATTAATAATCTCAGCCACGACCACACCTGGCTCATGTCGCGGCCGGCGAGCAGATAGGACGTGCTTTTTATGGCGGCCAGGATGATGGGAACGGTGACCGGAAAGAGCATGATCGGCAGCATGACTTCGCGCGAGCGGGTGTTGGCGGAAATGGCTGAAAAAACCGTGCCCACGGTGGCAAATCCCAGCGTGCCCAGGATCAAGGTCCCTAAAAGAGGCAGCCATACCGGCCCGATGTGCAGATCGAAGAACAGCACCATGACCGGCAACGTGATCAATTCGACGAGAAAAATGAAGAGCACGTTCCCGGCGACCTTGGCCGTGAACACGGCACTGCGATCGACCGGACAGAGCAGTAATCCCTGCATGTTGCTGTTTTCCTGTTCCCGGGCAAAGGAACGGCTCAATCCCAGATTACTGGCAAAGGCGAATGCCACCCAGAGGATGCCCGGCGCGGAAGTGGCCATTTCCTCGGAACCCGGTTCAAAGACAAAGTTAAAAATGACCACCACGGTGAGAGAGAAAATCAGCATGGTCGTTATGATGTCCTTGCTGCGCAACTCGAGGAGGATATCCTTGTGCAGGATGGTATATATCTGCTGCAGGCTATTCACGGATGAGCTCCACAATTTGTGCCCTGGTCGTTTGCGCTGCCGCGGCATCGATGGCCAGGCGTCCCTTGTGCAGCACCAGCAGCCGCTGGGCGTGGTCGCGCGCATAGTCAAGATCATGAACCGTCATGAGCACGGTGACTTGATCGGCGACCGCCTTTTCGATGAAGCGGGTGAGTAACTCCTCCGCATGAATGTCGAGCCCGGTGAAAGGCTCATCCAGCAACAGAACGTTGGGTTGATGCAAAACCGCGCGCGCCAAAGAGAGACGCTGCTGCATGCCGCGCGAGAAGGTGCGGACGAGGTCGTGGCGGCGTTTTTTCAGCTCCATGAGTCCCAGCAGTTCATCGATGCGCGACTGCAGATCGGGCACACGGAACATCCGCCCATAGAAATACAAATTCTCCTGGGCGGACATCTCCCCATAGAGCAGGGTCTGATGGCTGACCACGCCGATGCGCTTGCGGACTTGTTGCTGTTCGCGATTGAGTTCATATCCAGCCACTTCCGCTGTTCCGGTTGAAGGCCGCGTCAGCGCCGCGAGAATGCGGATCAGGGTGGTTTTACCGGCGCCATTGGCGCCGAGCAGGGCAATGAGCTCACCCTGGGAAATCTCAAAATTTACGTCGGACAGGGCGCGCAGCGGGCCAAAGGATTTGCCTATTTTTTGCGCCCGAATCACTTTTTGCCTGTTGCGTTTGCATGGGCTTGTAACTGGGCTTCAATGCGCAGCAATTTTTCGAAAAGCTGTGCGCGCTCCTGCTGCTGACCGGAATCGCTGGAGAATCCGGGTGAAGCCTCCATTTGCGCAATTTTTTGGATGAGGTCTTTGCGTTCCTTGAGCAGAAGGCCGCGTTTTTCAGCGCTCAATCCGGCGTGTTGTTTCGGAGAAAACGCACGCGCGATCGAAATACCGAGCAGGAGCAGGGCAAAGGCCGCCAGGAGTGTGAGCCAGGGCGGCAGTGTCTCCGATGCCGTCGTCTGCCGTTGCACCTGCAATTGCAGCCGCGTGCCCGCGGGTACATCCGCAAGACCGTAGCGATGATAAGCGGTGCCGCGGATGTTGAAAGGCCCGTAATCGTTGAGGCCATCTCCCTGCAAGGTGAGGCCCTGATCGCCGATGAAAAAATCCAGCGATCGCGTCATGTGATCGACTTTGACAACCAGCGTAGCGCGGTCTTTAAGCCAGGCCAGATCATAAGCAAAGGAGAGCTGACGGTTTCCCGGCTCAAACACACCCACATCATAAATGACGTTATCGTGTACCAGGAGATCGCTGCCAAAGCGGCCGGCGATGGGGGTGATATTCTGCGTCCACGGCGCCAGTTCGATGCGGAGAATACCGCCATGTTCATGGCCGTCGCTGATGGCATCGATGATGGTTTTGTTGACCGGATTGTTGAGCACGCGGGTCTCGCGAACAGCCAGGGCTTCGCCGGCATCCTGCAGAAACAGATGGTGCATCAAGCCGACGACGTCCGCGGCGCTATGTGTGGAATCGAAGAGGACGAGATCTCCCGTGAACTGCGGCGAATCCGCAAAGTGCGCCGGGTCGCTGTAATAAGCCACGCCTTGATATTCTGTGGTCGCGAGATAGTGGGCGCTGGTATCCACCGCGGGAATTGAAAAACTGAATCCGCCATTGGCCTGTGACGCAACGCGCGCCATTTCCTGCGGCGCATGCGCATCGACTTTGAAAACCTGCAGCATGACGCTTTGTCCCGCCACACCCGTGCTGTCCTTCGTCCCATTTAATACCCGGCCCGAAAACGTTGCTGTGCCGGCCTGGCTTAAAGAAGCGAGAAATATAAAAAGAGCGATGAAAGATTTTATTTTCATGGGGTAGGTTATCCAGATAAAGTCCGTTGAATTATGCAAGAGGCGCGCCGCATTGCGGGCAGAATTTGGCGCCCTGAGGCCTGGATTTGCCGCATCCGGGACAGACCGCACCATTGCCCTGGAACAATTTTGCTTTTTGCTGCGCTATTTCCGACTCCAGCCTGGCGCTTAGATCGTTACTGCTTTTACTGTGTTTGTTGAGTTGATCTGTCAATCTGCTGATCAATCCTTCCTGTTCACGCACCAATTCCTGATGATCCTCATCGCCGAGTTTTCCGGTTTGATGGTCAAAGTGGAGGTCCTGAATGATCTCAGTCGCGATGCGTTTTTGATAGTGCAAATCCTGAATCGAAACGCCTGCAGCGCTTTGCCAGGCCGCGTTTTGTGAACGCAGCCGGTAGAAGGGCCAGACAACGTAAACGGCCAACACGATCATGATCAATAAAGCAAGTAATTCGCTCATAATTCCTCAATTATAAAATATCTTTGAGACGCCAGCGTTGCGGTGAGATGGCCAGCAGGGTTCCCAGGACCATCACAATACCGCCGATCCACATCCACAGCATGAGCGGATTGATGAGGACCGAGACCGTGGCCACCTGGGTTTTTTCATCATAGCTGGCTAAAATAATATAGAGATCTTCGCGCAGTGTGCTGCGAATGCCCACTTCGGTGGCGGGCTGAAAATTGGGATGCAGATGTTTTTCTGCGTGCATGCGTCCGGCCGCCCGGCCGTTGACGTAAACATCAAATTGTGCGGCGTCCACCCGGCGGTCAGGTTTGGTATCGCTGAGGATGCCCTGGTATACCAGCCGGTAACGTCCGATCTCCATTGCTTCGCCTTTTTGCAGGGTTGCGTCCTTGCTGACGGGAAAGGCCGAGGAGCCGATGATGGCGAAAAAGATCATGAGTACGCCCAGGTGGACGATGTAGCCGCCGTAGCGGCGCTTGTTTTTCAGGGCCAAACTCAGCAGCGCTTTGAAGAAGCCGAGATTTTCGCTGCGTTTGCGAACGAGCGCGCCGCGGACGAATTCGAAGAGGGTGGTGGTGACGGCAAAAAAGGCGATCGTCAGGGCGAGCATGGGCACAAAACCCCGCGCACCGGCTAAAAACAGCGCAACCATCAACAACAGCGTGATGATCAACGGCCAGGTCATATTTTTAAGCAGCAAGCGGCGGCTGGTCGTGTTCCAGGCCAGCAGGGCGCAGAGTCCTGTGAGAAAAAAGATGCTCAACCCGATTGGCGTGGCCAAGCGGTTGAAGAATTCCGCGCCCACGGTTATTTTTTGCCCGCTGATCGCTTCGGTAACAGTCGGCCAGATGGTGCCGAGAAAAACCGCCAGTGTAAAGGCAATGAACAACAGATTGTTGAGCAAAAAGCTCGATTCCTTCGAGGTCCATGTGCCGATCTGATTGCGGCCGCGCAGTAAAGTGCGGCGGAGGAAGATCAAAGCGAACGAACCTGCTAAAATCAGGCCCAGAAAAACGAGGAAAGCGGGTCCAAGGTTAGAGACGCCAAAGGCATGCACCGAAGAGATGATGCCGCTGCGGGTGACAAAAGTGCCAAAAATGGTCAGGGCAAAGGTGAGAACCACCAATGACAGATTCCAGGTCTTGAGCATGCTTTTACGCTCCTGGACGATGACCGAATGGAGAAAGGCCGTTCCCGTCAGCCAGGGCAAGAACGAGGCATTTTCCACCGGATCCCAGGCCCAATAGCCGCCCCAACCCAGTTCCACATAGGCCCACTGCATGCCCAAAATATTGCCAATGGTTAAAAACAGCCAGGCAAAGAGGCTCCAGCGGCGGATGCTTTTGATCCACTGTTCGTCCAGTCGCCGTGTGACCAGGGCGGCGATGGCAAAAGCGAACGGCACGGTGAAAGCCACAAAGCCGATATAGAGGCTGGGCGGATGAAAGATCATCTCGGGATTCTGCAGCAGGGGATTGAGTCCCGTGCCATCCGGTGGCACAAAGGGGGTACGCTCAAAGGGATTGGTTTTAAAGGTCGTGAGATAGAGAAAAAAAGCCGTGGTCAATTGCATGACCGCCATGGTGGTGGGCAGCAGCTCCGGATTGCGTTCCTGATTGGTGCGGATGACCGCCACGGAGAAAATGGTCAGCAGCAGCGTCCAGAAGAGCAGCGATCCGTCCTGGCCGGCCCAAAAAGCCGCCACGGTGTAGAACCACGACAGGGAACGGTTGGAATAGTGCGCCACGTACTTGATCTGGAAATCGCGGCTGAGAAAGGCATACAGCAAAGCAAGTGATGCCAGCGTCACCAGAAAAAAGGAGGCATAGACGGCGCGATGTGCGCTGGTGACCAACGGAGCTGAGGGCTTTCTGGCCGCCCAGATATAAGTCACCATCGCATAGACGGAAAAGGCCAAAGCGATAAGCAGGACCTGATAGCCAATATTTGCCAAGTGATGTCCTATGATTTAGAAGGTTCTATCTATATCAAGTCTATTTAAAAAATTAACAAGAACAAAAATATATTAATTCCACGCTTGAACTGCAATAGAAAAAGCCGCACTCGGGCCATAGTGAAGAATAATTCAATCTTGGCAGTGAATATAGCAAGACCAGAAAAATGCGTGTTGTTTGTGAATGAATTATTTGCCTAACAGTTTGGTTAGTACAGCCGTTTTAAGCACCCTGCCGTAGGTGCCATCCAGTGCAGCGAGAAACGCACCATGAACGTGAGGCGCCGGTATCACCTGATGTGCGAATTGCAGCTCTTTGGTTGCACAGGCATCCGCGGCGATGAGACACGTAAAACCGGCATCGGCCGCTGCGCGCACCCCTGCATCCACGCACATATGGGTCATCATGCCGGCCACGATGAGCGTCTCGATCCTTTCTGTTTTCAGCTGGGTGTGCAAATCGGTATCGCGAAAACAGTTTGGAAAGTGTTTGCTTATGACCCGTTCATCTCTTTGTGGCATCACCAACGGATGGAAATGGATGCCATCACTTCCAGGTTGAAAAAATGTGGCGTTCGGCCGAAGCGAGATGTGTTGCACATGAAAGACTGGTTTATCCGCACGACGAAAATAGTCCAGTAAGTGTGCCGCTTTTTGTACCGCAGCCTCGCTTTCATGCAAGACCATCTTTCCTCCCGGGAAATAGTCTTTTTGGAGATCGATCAGTAAAAGTGCCAGGTTTTCCACAGCCCATCCTTTCATAATGTAATCGCCTGCCTAATAATAACATAACCAGAGCATTCTTTCAAGTAAAAAGCATTGGAAATGATGAGTGAATTAAAGTATATTGTCCTGAAAAATAAAGGCACAAAAATGAGTAAATCCGGAATACAGTCTCTACAATTACGCCGCTATGCCTGGTTATCGATTGCCGCAGCAGTGGCCACCATTGTTCTCAAAAGCGCAGCATATGCTTTCACGGGATCGGTGGGATTGCTTTCGGATGCGCTGGAATCGTTTGTCAATTTGGCGGGCGCCTTGATGGCGTTTGCCATGCTGACCCTTGCCGCGCGGCCCGCGGATGAGGAACATGCGTTCGGTCACAACAAGGCCGAGTACTTTTCCAGCGGCGTGGAGGGAGGACTGATCCTGCTGGCTGCCATTGGCATCATCGCCACCGCGGTGCCGCGGCTGATATCACCGGCTCCTCTGGAAAAACTGGGCATCGGCATCATCGTATCCTTATCCGCCTCGCTCATCAATTTAGCGGTCGCTTTGCTGCTGCGTCGTGGCGGCCGCCGCTTTGGGTCCATTGTCCTCGAGGCGGACGCGCGCCATTTATTGACCGATGTGTGGACCTCTGCCGGTGTATTAACAGGGATCGCTGTGGTTGCCCTGACCGGCTGGACTCGCTTGGATGCTATCGTCGCGCTTGTGGTGGCGGCCAATATCGTCTGGGCTGGCTTTAGTATTATCAAAGAGTCCGTGCAAGGCCTCATGGACGCCGCACTTCCCGAGAAGGAACGGCATGCCATTGAAAAAGTACTCCGGCATTATGAGACGCAAGGGATTCAATTTCACGCCCTGCGCACGCGCAAAGCGGGCATCCGCCGGTTTATCGCTTTTCATGTCCTGGTGCCGGGAGAATGGACCGTTCATCAGGGGCATCTTTTGCTTGAAGAGATCGAAGAGAAGCTGCATGCCCTTCTTGCCAATGTAACGGTCTTGACGCATCTCGAATCATTGGAGGATCAGTCTTCCTTTGAAGACAAGGACCTGGATCGTTAAAGGAGGACACCCGCCCGGAGTTTTTATTTATGTGAAGATTTTGGAACCAATCGCTGTCTGAGAAAGTTGATTGATTAGACGCCACCGTCAACCAAATCAGGCGGGCCCTATGAAAAAGATCCTTCCTTTAATTGTTTGTGCTTTTTGCAGTGCCATGGCGCAAGAAACCGCAGAAATAACCAACCAAGAAAAACCACCTCTTATCGTCACCTGGAGTTTCACCGCCTATTCCGGCGTTGCCCTTCCTTTCGAACCCTATGCATTTACCACCTACTGGAACAAGGGATCAGATTATCTGTTTGAAATGGATATGCTGCTACGGAATGATTGGGTCTTTGCTGTTTCAGCGGGATTCTCCAAACTGCGCTTTAAAGCCTATCAATACTGGCGCGATTATGGCGCTGAGGTAGGCAGGGAGATCTATGATGATCGGGACGCTTCGATCTCACAGCTGCTTTTTTCTTTCAAAGGGGTTGAGAATTTTTTACTGCCCCAATGGAAGTACACCTATGAAATCGGCACCGGACTCTATTATTTCGGCAATTTCAAGGCGGATCTGCCCGGCGTCAAATGGAACGAAACGGATGAGTGGGTCGAACAAAACCAGACCACCTGCGGCTTTTTCGCCGGTGGATCCATGGGATACAAAATTACCGATACTTTTTACATCACCGCCAAAGGCCGCATGCACCACGTTCTGCTAACACCTAAAGGTCATTCCTACCTTGACCTGCTGCTGGGGGTGACATTGATTTAATTGCCCAAACCGGTCAGACGGCACGAAGTAGCGCGGAAAAATGTCATGATGAGAATCAGAGTACTTTTTCCTCAGCTGTAGAGGTAAAAAACCACCCGGAAAATTTACCTTATCGCACCAGAAGGAGTTTTCGCGTGAGCACATGGTATGGCGTTGTCATTCTGCAAAAATAAACACCGCTGCACGCTGGCAGACCTGCGCGATCGTGGCCATCCCAGCGCGCTTCATAATTTCCATCATCCAGCACCTTATCTTCCAATACAGCCACTTCACGGCCGCATACATCATATACACTGAGTTTTATTCTGTCCCGGTTCGATACGGTATAGCGAAACGTAGTCGACGCATTGAAGGGATTGGGATAGTTCTGCTGCAGCCGGCTCTGTTCAGGTTGTTGATGTTGTTTTTCGACGTGACTGGCTGATTTCTCACCTGTGTAGAGAAAATATATTTCGTCCATGGTCAGCGCCCGGCTGAAAATCTGGATGTCATCAATTGCTCCCCGCAAAAAAGACCCTGCGCTGGCGCCGATGGTGGCGCGCTGTTTGGCGCGCACGATTCCGGTGAGAGGGTGCGTATCGCGAAGCTGGCCGTTGAGAAAGATCATGGCCTGGCTGCCATCGTAGACCCCGACGACATGCAACCATTCACCGGTTTTGAGATCGGAAGCCGGAATGCCCGGCCGCTCCGCACTCTTGTCCGTGGTCACCTTGAATCTCAATTCATTGGTGCCTTTGTCTTCATAGAGCACATAGTTGTCGGTGTCCGAGTCATAGAGCGGGCCGTAGGATCCGGGCAGGTCGTTGGGCAGCAGCTCGAGCCGGGTCCATAGCGAAATCGATACGGCGTTGGTATTGATATCCAGAGATGTGGAAGATGGGATCGCGGCATAGTCATTGACGCCGTCGAAAACCAGGCCATTTCCGCAATGGCCGGCACCCCAACCCAAATCATTCATGAGAGAACCCTGGTTGTTGTTGCCGGAGCAATCATGCATCGTGTCACCTTCGGCCTCGTCCAGGTCCCAGAAGGCTACGGTGTTGGGCAGAAAGGGCGTGAAGGTGAAAGCTGCGGTCGCAGGTGTCATGATCGCATTGGGTAAAGCGGCCAGATCCTGTACCCCGGTGACGGCGAGGGCATAAGCGGTATTTTCCAGCAAAGGCGAGACCCCGAGGAAGACGGACTGGAGGTCCAGCGCCAGCCGCGCGCTGAGGACGGTGATTCCCGGTGTGATCTGATAGTTGACGGTTGTCTCGGCGGAGGTCTTGTCCAGGCGCTCATCGAAAAGGATGATCATCTGATCTGTACGGCCGAAGGCGCGCACGCTGCGGATTTGCGGCGCTTGTTCGTCTTTTTCCGTGGTCGCGCTCACCTCATTGCTAAAGTTTGCGCTGAGCAGGCCGCCGTTATTTTTCGCCTTGATGCGATAGAAATATTGTTTGGATTCGCTGTGGGTCTCATCGGTGAAGGCGGTGGTGTCGCCGAGCGAACGCAGCAGGGTGGCGGCATGGGCGGTGGTGTCGCGATAGATTTCATAACCGGCGATGCCGCTTTCCGGATCGCTGGACGGCTGCCAGGTCAGATGGATGCGGCTGGCTGACACAGTTGGCGGCAGGAGCACCACATCCGTGGGCGGCGTCAGGTCGAGGAGTGCGCGGGCCACATCCGGGAAATTGGTGGTGATGGCATCGACGCCGAGGTTGATGAGGGTGCGCATCTCGGAGGCGCTATTCACAGTCCATTTGTTCATGCGGATATTTTGCGCATGGGCCAGGTCGATCAGGGCTTTGGTGATGGCACCGCCGCTGCCGACCCATTCTCCCTTTATAGCGGCAACCTGACTGATGTGGGTCGCTGTGATGGTGGCGAAGAGGTGCACCGGGATGGAGGGATCGATCTGTTTGCTTTGGGTGATCTGGCTGAGGTTGAAGCTGCTGATGATGACGCGGTCCTGCATGCTGCGGCGCTGCACCGCGGCGACTGTTTTTTCCACAATCCCGGCGGTTGCCGCCTTGATCTCGATGACCACACCGACGCGATAGGGTGCGGCCAAGGCCAGGTCCAATGCCTCGCTCAAGGTGGGAATTTTTTCGCCGCTAAAGGCGGGGGAGAACCACGAACCGGCGTCAACCGCGCGCAATTGGTCATAGGTCTTGGTGACCAGGGCGCCGTTGCCGGAGGTGGTGCGATCGATGGTGTCATCGTGCATGATCATGAGAGAATCATCGCTGGAGAGTTGGACATCCAGTTCAAAGTACTCGGCGCCGAATTCCACGGCCTTGGCAAAGGACGCCAGGGTATTTTCCGGCGCCAGTCCGGAGGCGCCGCGATGGGCGATGATGACGGTTTCTGCGTTCAAAAACGCAGGGGTTGCGCAGAGCACCATGCATGAAAATAAAAAGAACCATTTTTTCATAGTACTATCTCACTTTTTTAAGGGATTGGATCGATACAGCTACTGTCGGTGAAGAGGAATTCCCAATAGCCGACACCAATCCATTGTACCATTTATTAACCGCCGAGTGCGCAGAGGTCGCCGAGGTGTATGGATTGTGATTATCAAACGCTACTTGAAACAAGCTGAGTCAGCCTCAATGATTGTTCAATGTATTTAATCTTTGCGTTCCTCAGCGTCCTCGGTGGTGACGAATTCGGCTTAGCTGAAAAATTCCTAACCACGAAGTTCACGAAGAACACGAAGAAAGATAACCTTATAATTCTATTAAATATATAAAATTAGCAAACTATCCTTCGTGCGTTTCGTGGTCTTTCTGGTAGATTACAGTTTTGATGT
>CAUJEL010000031.1 GCA_963169875.1 Candidatus Zhuqueibacterota bacterium | reverse complement strand
CATTGCTCTACGCCCGCCGCATCATTCTCACGGGCTGCGGAACCTCCTGGCATGCTGCGCTCATCGGTGAATACATGTTCGAGGAGCTGGTGGGGATTCCTGTTGAGGTGGAATATGCCTCGGAATTCCGCTATCGCAATCCGATTGTGGGAGAGGATTCGGTCGTCATCGCCGTGAGTCAATCCGGGGAAACCGCGGATACTCTGGCGGCTGTGCGCGAAGCACGCAGAAAGCGCTGCAAAGTGTATGGCATATGTAATGTGGTGGGATCGAGCATTGCGCGGGAAACCGATGCCGGCGTCTACCTCCATGCGGGTCCCGAGATCGGTGTGGCCTCGACCAAAGCGTTCACTTCCCAGGTTACCGTGCTGGCGCTGATCACGCTGCTCCTGGGCCGGATGCGCTCCATCTCATCGGCGCGCGGCCGTGAAATGGTGCGGGAGTTGCAGGAAATCCCCGGAAAAATTGAGCGTATCCTGCAGCAGCATGATCAGATCCGCGCGCTTGCTGCGGCTTTTCAGGACGCCCGCAACATCCTCTATCTGGGCCGGGGCTATAATTTCCCGGTCGCCCTTGAAGGCGCGCTCAAGATGAAAGAAATCGCCTATGTGCATGCCGAGGGATATCCGGCCGCGGAAATCAAACACGGTCCAATTGCCCTGATCGACAAGGACATGCCGGTCATTTTCATTGCTACGTACGATTCCATCTATGACAAGATTCTCAATAACATTCAGGAAGTGCGCGCTCGTAATGGCCGCGTCATCGCCATCGCCACCGAGGGAGATGAAGAAATAAAGAAATATGCTGAACATGTTATCTATATACCAAAGGTTGCGGAGGCATTCGCACCATTGCTGACCATTATACCCTTGCAGCTTCTGGCCTATGATATGGCCATTCTGAGAAACTGTGACGTGGATCAACCAAGAAATTTGGCAAAAAGCGTAACTGTAGAGTAATTTGTTTTAAAGGAGAAAGCCTTGTCTGTGAATTATTCAGTTCGCTCATTCTCTGAACCTCCTGTGCCCAATTCGTCCAGCCGCGGGACAAGAAGCTGGTTATATGGTATCCTCTTTTTCGGCGTGTTTACGCTGGTTGCAGCGCCCTGCTTTTCGACGGCTGCTGCCCAATCCGGGGATCCCCAGAGTTTGTTTGAGCAAAGTCTGATACTTTACCGCAATGGAGATTATGAGCAGTCACGCACCGTATTGACCAACCTGGCGAATCGCGGAAGCCGTCACCCCCACCTGACCAAAACCTATCTGCTTTTGAGCGCGGTTTATGAAAAACTGGGCGATTTGACGCAGGCGCAGCATTATGCCAGACAACTTTTGCGGCAATACCCAACAAGCCGATTCGCCGGCGAAGCCTTGTTCGCGCTGGCGCGTTATTATTACGCGGAAGAAAAATATGTTGAGTCTCTGAGTTATTTACTGACATTGATTGACCGCAATCCCACCTCCCGACTGGCTGATCTCAGTCTGGAGATCGGGACAAAGATGGTTGCCGACGGCCTTTATGAAGAGGGGCTCGCCAGTCTGGTGGCAGAACGTACCTCGCCTTCGGGTAAAAATATTCTCTTCTTTTGGCTCGCACGTCAGTCTTATGGCCTCGGCCGCGCTGCGGAAGGCGATGTCTGGTTGCAAAAAATTCAAACAACAACAAGTTCGCATGCAAAACTGCAAGAACTCGTGCGAGCGCTAAAAACAAAACCAGCGAATGCCTGGCTCTATCCCGTGCGCATTGGCATCATCCTGCCTCTGAGCGGAGAAGAGGCTGACAACGGCACGGATTTTTTGCGGGGATTGGCCCTTGCGCTGGATGATCAGCCGCAGAAGATCAAGCTGATCATCAGGGACTCGGGGAGTTCCATCAAACGTTCGATTCGGATGATGAGGGAACTATTGGACTCGCACGTATCTCTCATCATCGGGGAGTTGGAAGGAGACCGGACTTCCGCGTTGGCCGCCCTGGCTGCCGAGCGCAATGTACTCTATCTCGCACCAGTCGCCTCTGACAATGGCATCTCGGATCTGGGGGCCAGGGTCTTTCAGATGAGCAGCGACCTTGAAACCCGTGGCGCCGCCATCGCCAGGTATGTGTATAAGACCATGGGACTGCGCACCTTTGCCACACTTGCGCCAGCGGATGAATACGGCCAGGCCATGACCGACGCCTTTTCCAATGCAGTGGATCGTCTCGGCGGCACCATGGTTGCACAACAATGGTACTACCCGGGAACCCAGGACGTCAGCCGCCAATTTGCGTCCATCCGGGAATCCGCCCTTCATTTCAGTCCGCGCGACTCGCTGACTCTGGCCGTGTATCAGGATTCCCTGGCCGTGGCCGCGCGGGAAATACAACCGGATTATGACTACTCCCACAACACCTATCGCACCATGGTTCAGGATCGTGAAGTGGCCATCAAATCCATCGACGGCTTTTTCATGCCCATCTATGCGGAGGACATCTCGCTCCTCGGACCGCAGTTCGCCCTGGCAAATATTCAGGCCATGCCCCTGGGGGGCGATGATTGGCTCCACAATGAAGCGCTGCGCAACCAGCGGCGCTATCTCGATGGCGCGATCTTCTGCGCAGGTACTTATGCGCCGGAGACAAAAATAGATTACATTCAATTTCGCAACTCCTTTCGGGAAAGGACGGCGGCTTCACCGGGCCCCCTCGCATTATCCGGTTATGACATCATGCAGCTCATCCTGCAAGCCATCCGCGCCGGCAACCGCTCGGACAGTGAAATAGCCTCCTATCTTTCGCAGCTAAAACAATTTTCAGCTCTGGGGACCACGTTTTCATTCGTGAACCATCATCGCGTCAATGCGGGCGTGGTGCTTTTACAGTACAAAGATGGCATCGTAGTGCCACTGGAACATTAACTTATAATCATCATAAGCCACAATGCATTCATAAACGGAGGACACAAGATGGAAAATTTCTTCAAAAAAAGCGTGCTTGCAGGCATCGGCCTTTTCGAAACCACCAAGGAGAAGGTGGAAGAATTCGTCGATGACATGATCAAACGCGGTGAGGTATCCCAGGATGAACGCTCACAGTACGTCAAGGATACCATGGATAAAGTCGATCAACGCGCCCAGGAAGCCAAAGCATGGGTCACCACGCAGGTTGATGAAGCCTGGGAAAAGATCAAACCCAAGACCGTACAGCAGATCGACGGTCTTCAGGCCAAAATCGATGCCCTGACCGCTGAACTGCAGGAATTGAAGGATAAGCTGTCACAACAAAAATAACCAACCTGTTCCATTCATAAACCGCCGGGCACGCGGAAACCATTAATTTGTTTTTATTGGGATTATTGAACATCTTTGATTTCATGTCATCTCAGTCAAAACAATAGCGATCGATGCTATTTTTGTGTTTTTTTTCTTTGCGCATCTTTGCGGTCTTGACGGTGAATGATTTATCCTAACTCAATTAAATCAAATACACTTATCAAAGGAGAAAACAATGAAAATTCGTACACTGGTAGCTGGCATGCTGTGCTTGATGCTTTTGGCAGGAATGGCTTCTGCTCAGAAGGCGCAAACAAGTGATGTGCACCTTTTCCAGAACTTTTTCAGAGATGCAGTGATTGCTTCCGCGCCCTATGGCGAAGGCGGCCTGCAATACGGCAGTTACGATGGCTTAAGCACCCTGGCCATTGGCGTTCAGGGTGGCTATCCCATCGATCCCAAGCTGGAAATGGGTGTCGGCCTGAATTTCCTGAGCTATAGCTATGATGGCGCCGACTCCCAGTCGGGCATTTCCGATCTGTTCGTGTCCGGACGCTATCTTCTGAAACCAGGTCCGACGCAGATGACGGCGGGCGCGTATTTGACACTGCCGATTGGCTCGGATGAAGTTGGACAGGGCACCATGGACTTTGGTCTGTTTGGCGCGACCCGTCACAAACTGGACAACAAAATGACCATCACCGGCACGGTAGGCATCGATTTCATCGAATACAAGACGACCTCCTATGACATTGATTGGGAGACCGGTGAAACAGAGGAAAAAGAGGAAAGCGATCGTGAGACCTCGATCGTCATCGGCGGCGGCCTTATCTACACCGTTGACAAAGCGCTGGATATCGTCGGCGAACTGGTGATGAAAACCGAAGTGGATTACATGATGCTGAGCGGTGCGGTGAATTACCAGATGGGCAATGGTCATTTGCGCGGCGGCCTTGGCCTCGGTCTCGATGACGGCGCGCCCGATCTTTTGATCATGGGCAGCTATCTCATGGCCTTCTAATCACAACAAACTGGTTACTGACAGGGCTGTTCCCGTTGGGAATGGCCCTTTTTTTGTGCTGGCAGGCGTGACCCCTGTTTTTTTAACTTGGATAAGTTAGAAAATTTCTCTAAACTATGTTTCGAAATGGTTGCACATCATACTCGGCCTGATAAATCAGAAGCAAACGTCTAAAATAACAAAGATGGCCGATATTTCTTGACCATCTCGCGAAAAAAGAAAACAGTCAAGCTCATAACACGTCTGCTGTGGAGGTCCATTGTCGTTTCTCAACGCGTTCCTGCTCGGTCTGGTCCAAGGATTCACCGAATTTCTGCCTGTCTCCAGTTCAGGCCATCTGGTACTGGCTTCACATTTTCTCGGCGTCAAAGATGCCGGCATTGTGTTCGAAGTTTTCGTCCATTTTGGCACGCTCCTGGCTATTGTCGCGGTTTTTTATCAGGACATTGGCAACCTGTTGCGCTCCTTTTTTTCGCTCTTTGATCGTCGTGTCTCCTGGAAGAGCCGCTATCACAGCGAAGCGGATTTCAGGCTGATGTTTTACATCTTGGTTGCCACCATCCCGGCCGTCATCATCGGCCTGCTCTTTAAAGACAGGATCGAAGCGGCCTTTGAAGATGCCCATTTCGTCGGCATAACACTCATCATAACCGGCATTCTGCTGGGGTTGACTTATTTCGCGCGCAAGGGTGACAAAGAATTGAATCTCTTCAATACGATCGTGATGGGTATCGCCCAGGCCTGCGCCATCCTGCCGGGTATTTCCCGCTCGGGTTCCACCATCAGTTTTGGGTTATTCGCTGGTTTGCGCGGGGAGCAAGCTGCGCGGTTCTCGTTTCTCCTCTCGATCCCGGCGGTACTGGGGGCGACCATCCTTAAAATTAATGATCTGGCGGGACTGCCGGTGGAGGGTTCGTATCTGCTGGCCATGGCCGTTGGTACGCTGGCTGCCTTTGTTTCCGGTTACCTCGCCATTCGCTGGATGTTGAGCATCCTGCGGCGTGGCAACCTTTACTGGTTTGCACCCTACTGTCTATTCCTGGGCCTGCTGGCCTTTCTGCACTTTTAACCGAAAGTGGCCTTATGAAATTACCGCTTATCGCCATGACCATGGATCAGAGCCCGGCTGTGGATATACGCCCCTTCAGCAAAGGCGCTGATCTCTACTTTCTCAACGCCGCTTACAGCCGTTATCTCGAAAAGGCGGATTGTCTCCCGCTTGCCCTGCCGACCTGGCTCGACTTCAGCCGCATCCCGGGGTTGATCGCCTCCATTGACGGTCTTTTGCTCACGGGAGGAGACGATGTCTTTGCCGGCGCTTATGGCGAAGAGGTCATATCGGGGGAGTGGCGTATCGATCCGCCGCGCACTTTTTTCGAGATCGAACTGGTCGCGGAAGCGCTGCGCCAACAAAAGCCCGTTTTCGGCATCTGCCGTGGCTGTCAGATGATCAACGTGGCGATGGGTGGAACGCTCTACCAGGACATTCCTTCTCAAGTCGCCGACGCCATCCAGCACCGCTCTCCGGACAAACCGCGCTGGAATTATCATGGCGTGCATATCGATCAGCAAACCCTGCTGAGCAGGATTCTCGAAACCCCTTCGCTGCGGGTGACCACCTCCCATCATCAAGCCGTCAAGGTCCTGGGCCATGGACTCAGAGTCTGCGCGCACAGCCAGGATGGCATCATCGAAGCCATCGAGGCGCCCGGCCATGCATTTGTGCTGGGCGTGCAATGGCACCCGGAAACCATGGATGACGACAGCTCGTCCCGGCTGCTGCTGCAGGCTTTTCTGGACCAATGCCGGAAGTAAGGGATCCTGGGATGGTATGAAAGTTACAGCGGATCAAATACAGAAAGAATGGGCGGCGGGTCGATTTGCCCCGGTCTATTTTTTCCATGGCGAGGACGATTTTCAGATCGATCTTCTGGTCGATGAGTGCATACGGCTCGCCCTCGAACCCGGCAGTCAAGATTTCAACTTTGACCTTTTCTATGGCAGTGAGATCGATGGCGCCCAGATTGTCAATGTGGCGAGTTCCTATCCCATGATGGCACAACGACGCGTCGCTGTGGTCAGGAATATCCATCAGTTGTCCGCATCCGGACTCGAACTGCTCGCCCGCTATTGCAAAAAGCCGCTGGTCTCCACCTGTCTGGTCTTGACCGCCGCAAAAATCGATGCACGCCGCGGCGCCTATCAATCCATCCTCAAAAACAGCGCCAGCGTCGATTTCAAACCGCTTTACGACAGTGCCATTCCGGAGTGGATTCGCCGCCGCGTGGCAAGCGAAGGTTTTTCCATACATGAGGAAGCCATCCGCATGCTTCAGGGCGCGGTTGGCAGCAATCTGCGCCAGATCAACACCGAAGTGGAAAAGATAAAATTGAACCTGGGCGAGCGCAAAACCATTGAAGTCAGCGATATAGAACGCGTTGTCGGCGTCTCCAGGCAATTCACCATTTTTGAATTGTGCGATGTTATTGGCGGCAAAAAAATTGATGCCGCCCTGGCGATCCTGCGGCAAATGCTGCTCAATGGCGAGATGCCGATTGGCATCCTGACCATGCTGACGCGTCATTTCGTCATCCTGGCCAAGCTCAACAGTCTGCAGAGCCGCCGTTTGCCGGAAGAGCAACTGGCGCAGATCGTCAAAACCCATCCCTTTTTTGTTAAAAATTATATTCGCCAGGCCGGCCAATACAGCAAAGGAGAGTTGCGCAGCGCCTTCGCGCATCTGCTTGAAGCGGATACGCAACTCAAGTCGAGCTATCAGAAACCGGCGCTTACCCTGGAATTGTTATTATTCAGGTTAAAATATGCACTATGATGCAACTGCTGTGGAACTTTTGTGAGCAGCAGCGGTTCAAATACTGTGAATGGATGAATAAACCAGAGACGAAAACCTCCCAGCTCAGCGATGAAGAACTCATCAAGCGATTCCAGGATGGGGATCTGTACGCTTTTGATTTGATCGTGCACCGCTACAAAGATGCACTGTTCAACTTCACATTTCGTTATTTGGGATCGGCCCAGGAAGCGGAAGACGTGGTGCAGGAGACCTTTCTGCGTATTTTCCGCAACCGTCATGCTTACCGGCAGATCGCCAAGTTTTCGACGTGGATATACACCATCGCGAGCAATCTCGCTAAAACCGAACTGCGCAAACGCAAACGCAGGCGCCTGGTTTATACATCCGAATTGGGTTTTGACGACCGGGAATTTGAGATTGAGGATACGCGGGCCGATACAGAACGCGAAGTGGACAGCGTCCTGACCGACAAGTTGATTCAGGATGCCATCAACAAACTTCCGGAAAAATTTAAAAAGGTCATCGTTCTGGTTGATGTTCAGGAACTTTCCTATGAAGAGGTCAGTAAAATAATGAAGATACCTCTCGGAACGATTAAATCGCGCGTCAACCGCGCGCGCTTAAAGTTACAAGAGATGCTCGGAGATCTGGCGGAATCACATGTACATGTCTAACAGGCAAACTGAGCCCGATGAGCGATCCGGAAAATTAATTCGAGGTGAGGATGAAACGTTGTGACAAAATATGCAAACAGGCGTTCAAGTACTGGGAAGGTAGTCTGACGACGCAGGAACGCGATGAAATCAAGGCACATCTGCAATCGTGCCCGGCTTGTACAGCGCGATTTTCGCTCGCCAAGAGAACCTGGGAAGCGCTTCATCATCTGCCGCAGCACAACACATCTCCGGATTTTGACATCGTGCTTCATGCCAAGCTGCGTCACGCGGCTCACCAGGAACGCAATTACTCGCGCGTGCCCGTTTTGACCTGGAATTGGCGCTTACCTGCCTACGCGGCAGCAGCCATGCTTTTTGTGGCCGCTGGCATTGTCATTCAACGCCAGTCTGCTCTTTCACCGCTGACCGCGTCGTCCCCTGCCGCCGTTGAATCCCGGCGCATCGAAGTGCAGCAACCAGCCACGCTTTCAGCTGGCACAACCGTGGCAGCTGCCTCCCGTTCCAAACAGGCACCGATGAAAAATTATGTCATGCAAAAAATCCCCATGCAGGAATTGCTGCGCGTCAACCGCCAGAATCCGGGGTTCCGTCAGGCGACGCTCGACCAGAACCAGCATGATACGGCTCGGGTGCGTGAACGGTCTTCGCGTCTGCCGGTGACCGATATCCAGCCCGTAAACGCCTCGATTCACTTTTAACATGACTTTTAGTGTAGATGGTACCCTATGAATAGCACTTTGATACGCAGGCCTCAAATTCATTCAGCACTGAATATATGGATGCTCGCCACTGTGTTGATGCCGTGGATGGCATATGGTCAGGATGGTTCTTACCTGATGCGGCTCGAACAGGACATGCGGCGTCTGGTAGAGAAGGTAAAACCCGCTGTGGTGACGATCTCGGCTCAGGTATCACTCACGGACATGTTTCCTGATCACGATCCCGACGACTCTTTTTCCGAAAAAGACGCGATCGTCATCACCAATGTGGGTTCAGGCATCATTTTCGATTCGACGCATGTGCTGACCCATGCCAGCGTCGTTCGCGACAGCCGCAGCATCACCATCAGCTTGTCCAATGGGCAGGAAATCCCCGCCACACTGGTTGGCACCGACGGCGAATATGGCCTCGCCGTGCTTTTGAGCGGCAAAAAACTGAAACATATTGCATCGTTTTCGCAGCACCGTACAGTGACGCCCGGGGGCTATGTCGCCATTGTCGGCAATGCGTTGGGCATTTCTTCGGCGGTTTCCTGGGGCACCATCAACGCGGTACGCGAAGATGGTTTCATCCAGATCGCCGCCAACATACCGGCGGGCAATCTCGGCGGCCCGGTTTTCGATTCTTCGGGCCGGCTGTTGGGCCTTTTAGCCGGTTTGATCACACCCGGCAGCAGCAGCTATGAGTCGGGGCAATCGGGTGACGCCGCTCTGGTCTATCCCATTGATCAGATTGCCGCACGCACGCGTCTCATCCTCGGCGCGCGGGGCGGCGAGGGTGGATGGATGGGCGTTACCGCGGAAGACTGGCCGGGGCAGCGCGGTTATGTGCATATCAGCGATGTCAGTCCAGGCAGCCCGGCTCAGGAGGCTGGACTGCAAATGGGCGATATCATCGTCACGGCCAACGGACATCGTCTGCGCAGCTCTGTGGAATTGGCGCAATTCGTCCGATACAACAATCCCGGCAGAACTGTCAATCTGGGCGTTTTGCGCGGCGACAGCACGCTTGATTTTAATGTGAAAATCGGTGCGCCGGCGCCCGTGGTTCAGGAGGCCAAGAGTGGTACAGGAACGCCTGCCTCAATCCCTGCATTCGTCTCTCCCCGCAAGAGTGCTTCTCAGGAACCCAGCAAGGAGCAACTCATGCGACGCATCGAAATCCTGGAGCGTGAACTGAATCAACTGCGTGCCTCCTTGCGCCGCTAAAACGCGCTTAACCTGCTAAAATCTATTGACTTTTTGCAAAATTTTGCTAAATTATATACTCTGTTTGCATAATTAAAAATGAATTTATAAACATTGGAGTGTATTCTCATGGGTAAGGATCGCAGTTTTGGCGCCAAGGTAGCCAAGGGCCACGTCGCAGCCGGCAAGCAGTGCCCCGTATGCAATGAAGTCTACACCACGCTCAAATATGTCAGCGGTGTCAAGAATGAGCAGTCGGGCAGCGTTCGTTTCAACGAAAAGCTGGTCAGCGTGTGCAAATGCAACAACGCTGAAATTTTCAGCTGAGCCACAGGAATTAATTTTCATGCCGCCGCAAACGCTTCTTCTGGCCACCCGCAACGCCGACAAGATCGTCGAAATCACAGAAGCGTTACGCGGCCTGGACCTCGAACTCGTCAGTGCCGCCAGTTTCGCGGAGATCCCGGAAGTGGAAGAGGATCAGCCTGATCTGGCGGGCAACGCGATCAAAAAAGCGGTGACGCTCGCGCGCCTCACCGGCATGACCGCCCTGGCGGATGACACCGGTTTGGAAGTGGATGCGCTCAACGGCGCCCCCGGCGTTTTCTCAAGCCGTTACAGCGGTCCTAATGCCACGTATGCATCCAACGTGCAAAAGCTGCTGCGGGATTTGCAGGGGATTGAAGATGGTCACCGGACGGCCCGCTTTCGCTGCGTCATTGCCATCGCCCGGGGCGAGCAAATCAGCACGGTCGAGGGTGTTTGTGAAGGTGTGATCCTGGAGGCGCCGCGCGGCTGCGATGGTTTTGGCTATGATCCGGTGTTTTTGATTCCCGATCTGCGCAAGACGTTTGCTGAATTATCCGTGGCGGAGAAGAATTTCATCAGCCACCGCGGGCAGGCGTTGCGCAAGGCGCGGGTGGTCTTGGAAGATATTTTTCAATCGTAAAATCGTCGGGTGGGCGTCAGCCCACCTGGTCGTAGTTGTAGGGTGGGCGTCAGCCCACCAAATGATACCGGGGCGTAGCGCAGTCCGGTTAGCGCGCCTGCTTTGGGAGCAGGAGGTCCTGAGTTCGAATCTCAGCGCCCCGACAGAAAAAAAGCGGATCATCAGGTCCGCTTTTTTTATTTCCGGTTGGCATCTCCCAAGGCATCGGCGAAGTTCTGAGTTAGAATCTCAGTGCTCTTAAATTAAAATGGGCTCCATCTGTTGCAGGTGGGGCCCATTTTTGCAGCGCTCACTCGATAATGCCGTCAATGAAACCAAAAGGGGCGGCACAAAAACTTCATTGCGCCGGCTTGACCACCCGAAAACCGATCGCATTGGTATAGTAGAGCGGAAACATGGCAAAGCGGTCAGGGATGATATCCGCAGTGGAGTTGAAAGCGCCACCGCGATAGACGCGTTCGGTGCCTTTTGCCGGTCCCTTGGGATTTATCAAGGATGCTGCAGGATAGAGGCCATACCAATCCTGACACCACTCAAAGACGTTGCCGCTCATGTCGTATAATCCAAAGCTGTTGGGGTGCAACTCACCCACTTTGTGTGTTCGTGCGCCTGAATTGCTGGCAAACCACGCGTAACCATCACAATCATAACCTGATACACAGCCGCTAATCAGCCAGCTTTTTTTATCGCCTGTACCGCGCGCCGCATACTCCCATTCGGCTTCCGTGGGCAGCCGGGTTCCCTGCCATTTGGCATACTGCGCAGCGCCATACCAGGTCACACCTACCACCGGATAATCCGCATAGCCCGGTTGCGGTTCCCACGTGCTGCCATTCTTGCGAATGCCCCAGGGATCCGGATAGAACATGTAATAGCTGTTGTCATCGTATTCCCGGCCGTAACTATTCAGAAAACCGGCGAATTGCTGATTGGTGATTTCGTACTTACTCATCCAAAAAGCGTCCAGATTGACTTGATGAACCGGCCGTGGATCATGCGATCCGACAAAATATTCATATCCCATGAGAAAAACTCCGGCGGGGATGTAAACCATGGTGTTCATGTAGGCCGGCACCTTGGCCTTCACCGCTGCCAGCGCCCGCGCTGTCAAACTCCGAATGCCCTTGACCTCTAACAGGACCGACCTGGTTCCGGATGTTCTGTATGTATAATACGCGGTTTCTTGCGAGGTCCAGTCAACATCCCATCGGCCATCATTTTCAAAATCCCAGCGATAAAGAATCTGGAAGGATGAGTCCTCGCTTTCATGTGAAGCGGACGCATCAAATTTGTACATGAAGCTGTCCTGCGTACTGAAAACGAATGCAGCCGTGGGCGGAATATCATCACCAGCGGCATATTGCGGATCGTACGGGTTTTCCAGTTCCGGCGCTGATGGTTTTTTGTCGCAGAATGTGAAGCCTGCCAACGTCACAACAATAATTGCTAACAGAGTCCTTTTCATACCCTACTCCAACCTTAAACGCGCAAGATGCGGGGTGTCCGGCCTGCCTATATAGATTTGGCTGAACCTCATATTAATCCTGAATTGAGCGATTGGTGCACTCTTTGCAACCTCGCGAAGGTTGAGAACCTTCGCAAGGTTACTGTAATCGCTCAGTCTGGATTAATCATCCCCGGCCACGATACTGAGCTCGTGGGCCTTGACAGGTGGTCAGGTGTCTTCCTGATCCCGTAGATAAAAATCAGTAAAAAATCGTTTTAGAAACGCCAACACAATCCGACACGGGCCGTCCGCTGATCAGGCAGCAAGAAGGGATGCAGGCCCGATTGATCGGTGGGTCGCAGCTGCAAGATTTTCCGCTGCGCGGGCGGCCAGATGACCGCATCGAGCACATTCCAAATCCACAGACCGGCGGCAGCGGCAATCATAAGTGTGCATTGTTTCTGCGCATTTTCAATATCGTCATATTTTTTAAACATAGATATACGGGCTGACTCCAGGTCAGCCACGTCTCTGGCAGACAGGTAGGCATCTCGAGATTGATCGTATTCCTCCACCCTGTTGTTATAATGGTTGATGGTGTAGAGGACCCCAGAAAGCGCGCCAACCTGCAAAATGGGATATAAAACAGATAAAGCTGATTTCCCAGCATAATGCTGTCCCCATCCCGGCAAGATCATTGACTTAAAGATCGCACTGCGACGCGTTTTGGGGCGTGTATCCAATTCAAGGATTCTGGACTCACCGGGCCCAAGCTTGAGCGACTGTTTGACAAGTTGATGCGCGGGATTTTTGAATACCACGGCATGGCTTCCGGGTCGTATGGTGATTTTTTCACCGGGAGCGGGCGATATCTTGATGCCATTCAATCCCATCTCCGAGATACCAGGCAAGTTACCAAAATGGAGATACGCATACTCCGTCATCGTCACCTTGAGGGTTGTGGTTTTTCCCGCTTTGATCACTACCGTTTTTCTTTGTTCCAGATAATTTTCCCTGGACAATTTTACCGTGTGCCTGCCAATCTCGAGTTCATCCACCTGGACAGGCGCATGACCGCACGGGGATCCGTCGATGTCAACCGACACACCGGCGCAATTGGCGATAACCAGCACACTGCCTTTTACTTTTTTGACTGCAGCTTCCGGAGCGGGGGATGCAACCGGTCTTGTCTGGCTGAGAGATAATGAGCAGACGAGTAAAATCAGGACATGAATGAGATATTTCATTTGAATTCCTCATGCAGTCGTGGCAAGGGCCACAAATATTCGCTACATATACCAATCTATTAAAGCGGTCAGTAAATGTCAAGCGGATTTGAGTTGCGGGACAGAGGCTGAAGTATTGATTTCCAGGTTGTACGTTTGTCAGTCATTCATCCTTGAAACAATGGTTCCATGGAATGAGCAAATACATGCATACATGTCCTTGTGTGTGCTGACCAGGCTGAGCGCAAAAATATTTGCCGGAAATACGTTTTTTGCTTGTGCCGATTCAAATTATTGATTACTTTACATCGAGGAGCATCCAATCCGTCCGTTTTTTTTCATTCGCTTACACATCCAAAGCCTGGCTTGAATAGTAAAATCATCCTGTTAGCAGCAAGATCCCGATCTCTAATGAGGAGATGAACAATGCATGCAAAATGGTTTGTATTTCTGCTGGTCATGGCTGTCGCTGTTATGATCGCCTGCAGCGAATTCGGCAGCAAAACGCCCACCGAGAGCGAATCGGTATCCATCAACGAAAAACCTTCATCCGATGATTTCGCCGCGCTCGAGCAGGGGCCAGTGAAACCCAAAATTCCCGCCCGATCGGAAGGGTGTGCAGCCAATGTCTGGAAAAAATACGATGGCACCTGGGTGCCAACGGGATATCAGCAGAACCAGATGGTGAGATCGATATTCAGCGAAGCCGTGCGTTACCCAGCGCTTGGTGCTTCGACCTTGATGCAAGCGTTGAGTTTCAAATCCGGCAAGGGTATCCAGGCCGCCGCGTCAGGACTCCTCAAGGAGGCCGTGACAGCCGCCCTCAACGCCAGCCACCCGGATATCGATTTTCCGGTCACCCGGGCGTATGTTATCGACCTGGTTAACAGCGCGCTTAAAAGTAATGACGCAAAAACAATGACGGCAAACGCGGGCATTCTGTTGATACTCAACAGTCAAAAATGTCCAAATGCCGTCAAGGTATCGTGCACTTCGAGCCTCACCCTCACAGTCAGCGTCAACGGGTTGGATGCGGATCTTCCGCCAGGACTCGTGATTGCAACCGGCAGTCAAATTACACTTACCTATCAGATCACCAACACCGGTGAGAGTCCTTTGACGAATGTGATTTTGACAGATGACAAATTTGGCGCGATTCTCATACCGAAACAGGAACTGCAGCCCGGGGAAACGATGATTGGTTCGGTTACTGCCACGGCTGTGAGCGGTCAGAATTGTAATACCGGCACGGTTACGGGTATGAATCCATGCGGCACGACGATCTCAGCCAGTGATCCCGCCTGCTATCAGGGGGTAGCCCTTGGGAATCAAGGTTGCACACCGGGATACTGGAAGAATCACACGGGTTCCTGGCCCCCGACCGGTTATTCGCCAACCCAAAAGGTCAAAGATGTATTTACTGAATCCGCCTACTGGCCGGCGATCGGCAACAGCACCCTGATGAACGCTCTCGG
>CAUJEL010000030.1 GCA_963169875.1 Candidatus Zhuqueibacterota bacterium | reverse complement strand
ATTTCCGGGATGCCCGGCGAGGTGACGTGGGCGCCCAGCAGATAGCCGCTATAGCGGTCACTCACCACCACCCGGTCTGCATTGGCGCGGCGCATGTGCGATTCGTTGGCCGCGTCGATGATATGGGCGATCACCCGCACTTTGGGTTCGATGGCTTTGACGGAAAGAGTGGCGAGGATGGTGCGTTCATCAGTTTTGGGTTTGCCGGGAACCGACTCATCCGGTAAAATGATGGCCGCGTGGGCGTTGGCGATGCCGGCCCGATTCAGAACCTCTTCGTCGCTGAAATCGCCGCTGACAAATTTGATCTGCAAACCATGAAAGCGATTGATGATTCCCGCCATTTGATCCGGATCCATCTGATTCACCAGGACCAGGGTGCGGTTTTCCTGGATCATGCCGGCGCTGATGGCCTGGATGATTTCGGGCCCCGCGCCATTCCAACCCAGCAAAGCGATATGATTTTTCAGATTCAGTTTTCTCAAGCCTTTACCCTCTTTGAGGCGATTGGTGATCACATTGGTGGATACCGCGGCCGTGAACACGGACAACAGCACCACGCCGGAGAGCATGACAAGGGTTGCCACCAGCCGTCCGGGTACGGTTTGCGGCACCATGTCGCCATAGCCCACAGTGGTCATGGTGACCATGGCCCACCAGAAACCGGAAGTGATATGCTGAAAAGCCGGATTAATCCCCTGTTCAAAATAGCTGACCAGGATGGCGCCTGTGAAAGCGAGCACAAAGATGGCTGCCAGCGCTTTGATGAGCGTATTGCGGCTGAGCTGGTATAACCAGGCTCGAATCCGGCTTCCCAGCTGCCTGCGCAGCTGTAAATATCGAAATATTTTAGCCATAACGATAAATATATCAATTTGGTTATAAATAGTCAATGACTTTATCAGGGGATAAGGAGGTCCGAGATGGGTTGATGCCAGCTGAAGTGCAGATGCTTGGTGAGCCTGGCAGTGCATCGCCCTTGCCTGAACAAGTCCCCTCTGTGACTCTGTGCTTCCGTGGTGAAAAGACTTTACCACGGAGACACGGAGGCATGGCGAGAAAACAGCTTCAGTGGCCGCCGCAGCGCCCCGGATGCACGCAAATAACTTAAAAGATGGTTCCACCATGACGGATTGGGGCGTGCACAAAGTATTGTGCAGTTCATCGCGTTTCTCAGGGTTTTTTAAATGGCGTCAGCGCAGACGGCTGCCGAAGCGAGCCGCCTGCGCGACTGTGGGGGAAAAGGGGCAGTAAATCAATCGAAGAGATTGATTTGGGCGCTGGCGGCGCTGCGCTGACCGGTCTTGGCCAGCTCGCGAATGCGGTCTTCCAGCGCCATGATAATCTGCATCTGATCGCCGGACATGAGCTTGCAGCCCACCTCCGCCTCAATCTCTCTCAGGGTATCATCGAGTTGAAAAGATTTGTTTTCCAATTCATTCAGGTTGCTGTATCGGGCCCAATAGGCAACCCAATCGCTGCGTAATGATCTTGACATAAAAAAATAACCTCAGGATGCAAAATCAGTCTCTCCACCCTCTAAATGGTGGAGGCGATACAAGGCGATGGCCGCATGGAGCAGATCAATCCACTCGCGCAGCAGGCGCCGCCAGTCGCGGAAAGCCTCTGCCGTGAGCACGCCTTCGAGATAACGTCCGTGCACATCACAATCCACTGCATTATATAAGGTATCGAGCCGTGATTTTATTTCCGGTTCGCGGCTGTTGAGATATGCCATAAAATCATTCACCGTGACCCCATGACGCTGCTGCAACGCTGCGAACCATTTGTCGATGCGCCGGATGGCCACGGCCATGATCTGCGCGGGCGCTTGCAGCCGCCGCTGCACTCTGGTTTGGGGCGGTGTGATCGATAGGATGTCCGTCTGTGCTTGCATGGTTGTGCCTGCCTTTCGCTAATACCTGCGCAATAATCCCTTAACCTTGCCAATGATACGAAACGTGGGATCATCGATGGGGATGTAGATGGGCTGCATGGACTGATTTTCCGGCTGCAACCGCACCCGGTCTTTCTCTTTATAGAATCTCTTCACCGTCGCTTCTTCGTCCAGCATGGCGATGATGATATCGCCGTTGCGGCACGACTGCGTCAGCTGCACCACCAGCAGATCGCCGTCGCGGATATCCGCATCGATCATGCTGTGCCCGCGCACGCGCAGCAGGAAAATATCTTCCTGACCAACCCAGTCCGAATCGAGATAGAGCTCGCCTTCGCGCTCCTCCACCGCCAATTCCGGCATGCCGGCAACCACCTTGCCAATGATCGGACAAGCACGCGTGCGGCCGCCGCTCTCCCCCGCTTCGTCGCCAACGATGTGATAGGAACGCGATTTTCCGCCTTCACCGCGGCGCAACACACCCTTTTCCTGCAGCATAAGAAGTATCTTGTGCACGCCGGCCGCGGAAGCCATGCCCAAAAGCTCTGCTAATTCGCGCATAGTCGGCGGATAACCATTTTCCTGCTGAAAACGTCTGATCGCTTCCAACACCTGGCGCTGTTTGAAGGTTAGATTTTTATCCATAGGTGAACATTCGCTTTATTTTAAGAACATCTGTACACCTTTAATATACAATTTTTGCCTTAACATGTCAAGTGTTTTTTGAACAAATGTTCACTTTTTTTTAAAATTGTGTCGTACAAGCCTCAATCAATCCAGAGATTGTGTCACAAAAGACCCACAACCGGTGTAATTCATTTGTTACACAAGTTGCTTTATGTTTGTTTCTATTGTTTTTAAATTATGCCAATATAAACACAATCTTTGGTATTTGATTTGCATGGAAAAACACATAAAAGGACTCTATTGATCTACAAATATACAATTGTTCACCTTCCCGGAGGTATTTCTTTTGAAAATCAGGACGAAATTCATCTTCGCAGCGCTGCTTGTCATCGCGTTGCCGGCGTTTTCCCAGTCCATTCATGCAACGAACGTGGACTCGTTGAAAAAATATGCCAATACCTGGAAAGAGAAAGCGAAAAAGGATAAAGTGGATGCCGACCTCCTGGCAGAGACACAAAAATTCGAAAAGAAGCAGATCCTCGAAAACAAGCAGTTCGAATTGATCCGCATGGAAAAGGACCGGCCCATTTATCACATCACCGCCAATCTCGATGCGGCCCAGACCCTGCAAACCGCGGCCCTGTGGCCGGGCGGCAGCCTCGGACTGGGATTGAACGGCAGCGGCATGGGCATCGGCATCTGGGATGGCGGCGCCGTGCGCGCCACGCACCAGGAGATCTCGGGCCGGGTCACGCATATGGATGGCGCCGCCAGCATCAGCAACCATGCCAGCCATGTCGCGGGCACACTCATCGCCTCAGGCATCAACCCCGACGCCAAAGGCATGGCTTTCGCCGCGCAGCTGCAAGCCTACGACTGGATCAATGATCATTCCGAAATGGCCGACGCCGCGGCCGAGGGATTGCTGATCTCCAACCATTCCTATACCAATGCACTGGGCTGGGTCTATAACTTGCGCGGCGATGGACTCTGGGCCTGGATGGGCGATCCAACCGTCAGCACCTATGAAGATTATTTTTTCGGACTCTACAGCCTTTCCTCCATGCAGATGGATCAGATCGCTCACTTTGCGCCTTATTACCTGATCGTACGCGCTGCCGGGAATGACCGCTCCGAAACAGGCCCCCCGGCCGGCACACCCTACTGGCTCTTTAACAACGGCAATTTCATCCTCAGCACCGAACCGCGCGATTCCGACGGGCCTTACGACTGCATCGGCGACGACGGCATGGCCAAAAACATCCTCACCATCGGCGGCATTGAAGACATCCTTGACAACAACTATACGCCAGCCAATATCGCCGCCAGGATGACGGTTTTCAGCAATTGGGGACCTGCGGACGACGGTCGCATCAAACCCGATCTCGTGGCCGACGGCGCCAATACCTTTTCCATTTTCGGCAGCGGCGACAGCGACTACTTCACCCTCAACGGCACTTCCTCCGCCGCGCCCAATGTGGCGGGTTCAGTGGCCTTGCTGCAACAGCACTACTTTCAGTCCCATGGCAGCACCTATTTCATGACCTCCGCCCTGGCCAAAGCGCTTCTCATCTGCACCGCTCATGAGTCGGGCGCCAACGAAGGCCCCGATTATTGCGCCGGCTGGGGACTGGCCAATATCGCCGGCGCCGCAGATTTGATCAGCCAGGACATGACCTTCCCCGAACGTTTGCAGGAGGGCACTTTATTACAGAACGCCGTGCATTCATATCCCCTCTACTGCAGCGGCGTCGAACCCGTGAAAATCACGCTGGCGTGGACCGATCCCCCGGGATCACCCGTTTATCAATTGAATCCAGCCACACCCATGCTGGTCAATGATCTTGACCTGCGTCTCACCCGCGCAGCCGACGCTGAAGTTTATTATCCCTGGCGCCTGGATCGATCCAATCCCTCCGCAGCCGCCACCCGCGGCGATAACACGATCGACAATGTCGAGCAGATTTCTCTTGCCGCCCCTTCGCAAGGTTATTACACCTTGTCCGTTTCTCACAAGGGGACGCTGCAGACAGGCCAGCAGGATTTTGCACTGGTCATCTCCGGCGCAACCACATCGCAAACCTATCCGCTGGCGGTTGCCATAGACGGACAGGGGCAAGTTGACAAAACACCCGATTTGCTGACTTATTGGCCCAATCAAAACGTCCAATTGACCGCGACACCGCAACCGGGTTGGGTCTTCTCGCACTGGAACGGCGATTTAACCGGCAACGGCAATCCAGCTGCCCTCCTCATGGATGGCCCCAAATCGATCACAGCCGTATTCACCGCCTCACAGCAGCCTGTTATCAATACCGAGCTGGTTTATGTCGACAATCAGGCGGGCGTACCCGCCTCGGGAGAGGGCACGCTGACATTAGAGATCTCGGCCGTGGCCACCGATGGAGTGGCCCACCCCATTCGCGATTTTAAAGGCAGCCTTTTATTGGATGCAAATTTTCGCATCCAGGTCATCCATGTAGCTGCGACAGCGCCCTTTTTCCCGGCGGCTGATTACGCCAATCGCCTGGAAGAATATGACGATGATCCTGCCAGCTTTCATTTCGGACGTATTTATTATGAGTATCACCTCACCGGGAGTAACCCCCAGCTCATCGGCGCCACACCGGTGGCCATCTCCACAATCACGATTCAGTATTATCTGTCGGAATTTCGCGGCGGGATCAGCTGGAATGAGGGCATTTCCGATTTTCACGTCATGGATACGGATGGCATCGACCTCACCGGGCTGGAAGTCGTTCCGCTTCCCGGTGAACTGCTGGATATCCCTTTGCCCGTCGAACTGGCAAATTTTTCAGCGAAAATGGTCGATCAAAGCGTTCAGCTCACCTGGATGACCCACTCCGAGACGGAAAATACCGGATTTCATATCTATCGCCGCGCGGACGAGGAAACCGCGTATTCGCGCATCACCCGGGCGATGATACCCGGCGCCGGGAACAGTTCCAGCCGCCAGGAATATGGCTTTCTCGACCGTGAAGTAACAGAAGGAAAAACCTATTCCTATTATCTGCAGGATATCGATTATAAAGGCCGTGCGACAAAGCACGCAGCCATTTCCATCACTGTGGCAGTGCCCGGCGCTTTTTCATTGCAGCAAAATTATCCCAACCCCTTCAATCCATCGACCCGGCTCACATTCTCCCTGCCGCAAGCTGGATGGACCAGTTTGACCATCTATAATATCCAGGGACAGATAGTCCGCACTTTGGTGAATGGTGAACTGGACGCCGGACTGCATCTGCAGGAATGGGACGGCCGCGATGAGCAGGGACAGATGGCGCCATCCGGAATTTATCTCTATCGATTGATTCAGGGCGCACAACAACAGACGCGCAAGATGCAGCTCGTAAAATAGAGGAAATAGGGGTATAGGAAAACAGGGTTATAGGGGAACAGGACCAGCATGTTCAGCAGGCAGACGGCAGACAACTGAGCACGGACGATGGCATGGTCCATGAACGTCGGGGGACGGACGATAAACGACAGACGACGACTATCGTGGTCAGTTGTCCGTCCTCAGCGGTCTGTGGTCAATATGAGAATCAATATGCCTTTATCCCCATTAAAAATCGATTTTTTGCGCAGCATCCGGCCGCGCGATGCAGCCGGACACTCTTACCGCGACGATTTCGCCTATCTCGCTTATGCCGCGCTCTATGATTACGCCGCAGCCCAGGTCGAAAACCTCCGCGTTCTCGATGCCGGCTGCGGACTCGGATTCGGCAGCCGCATCCTGGCGCAGACCGCCTGCACCGTCACCGCCATCGATGTCGACAAAACAGCGCTCCGGCATGCCCGCCAGCATTATCAACATCCCAACCTGCAATTTCTGCAAGCCGATGCCTGCCGCAGCGGTTTTGCGGATCGCACCTTTGACGCCATCGTCTGCCTGGAGGTAATCGAGCACCTGCCCGCGGACATGATGACCGCGCTGATGCGGGAATGGACGCGGCTGCTGGCGCCGCAAGGGCTCATCATCCTGTCAACGCCCAACCAGCCCGTCTATGATCGCATCAGCCGCACCCCCGGCCACATCAACGAGATGACTGTCGATGCTTTTTTCACCATGCTCAAACAAGCTTTCCGGGAGGTGGCGCCCCATTACCAGCGCAAAGGCGAATGGGATAAATTCGCAGCCTATTATCAAATGGTACATCGCGACCGCTTGGGACTGCGCCACCTCATACCCGCACCACTGCGAAGATTCCTCAAATCCAAAACAGCCTCCGGCCGTCATGCTCCATGGCCCGAACTCTGGGAACAGCTGCAAGTGCACCCTGCTGCGGCACTCTCCGAAGTGGAAGACGCCGTCGTACAAATCGCGCTGTGCCAGCTATAATCTTCTCAACGCAACAGCAGCATCTTCTGTCGCTGCTCTTCACCTCCCGACAAGCGGGCGCGAATCCAGTAACAACCGCTCGGCAGCAGGACACCGTTCTCATCCCGGCCATCCCAGAGGAGCTCATGATACCCCGCTCCCCCGTCACGCTGCCACTGCCGCCGGATGCTGCCGAGAACGTCGATCACCTGCACATAAACGATATTTGTCCACGCCTGGCGCCAGGAAATCGTGGCGGCCGCGTTAAAGGGATTGGGATAGGGCGATTGCAGCAGGAAATCGCCCGGCATCAGCGCAGTTTGGTGCGACCGTGTGGCGGAGGTGCTGGTGCGCAGAATGCTGTCCGTAACGGCCTCCGATTCCCCCGCCCCATTTTTCGCCTTGAAATAGATGATTTTGCTACCCGGATCCGGGCTCAAGACAAATTCGGGCGCTTCGCTGTACGGAAGCCAGAAGGCATTGGCAAAATCCGCATGCTCGCTGGCTTTATAATAAACCGGCTGATTGCCTGTTGCATTATTCAAGTGTACGATGCCCGCTGAGGTGGTCGAATCCCCTTGATTGATGCGCAGCCACAGCACCTGGGGTGGCGCGAGCACGGTGAATCTCCATATCGCGCTCCATGTACAGGTATCCCCGTCACTGTGAATGCGCACGCGCCAGTAATAGGTATCCGCTTGCAGAGCCGTCTCAGGCGTAAAAGTACTTGAATCCACCACGATATGCTGCACCGGCGTGATGAAGGTCTGGACAGTATCGATTTCCAGGTCATAACTGCGCACGGCGAGGGGTTCACTCCAGTCAAAGACCGGCGTAGCATCGCTGATGATGCCAAAATTCACCGGTTTGAACAGCACCGGCGCCGGCGCCATAATTTCAAACTGCCCAACCTGACTCCACGGGCTGCTGTCCACGCTGGAGATGGCGCGCACGCGCCAGTAAAGGACGCCCAAGGGCAGCTCAGAACCGGCTGACCAGGCGCTCTCTATGGGGGATTCATCCTGCAGCAGATTGGTGAAAGAAGTATCCCCGGCAAGCTGCAATTGGTACGATATGGCGCTGAAAACATCGCTCCAGTCAAAGGCAGGAAAACGCTCGGTGAGTTCGCCGTTTTGAAACGGATAGAGCAGTGTCGGGGCGGTAAACAAAATGGTGAATTTTGCGGCCGGACTCCACAGGCTCGAATCCGAGTCCGTGTGAGCGCGCACCCGCCAATAATAGATACCCATGCGCAGGGGCTGCGCCAGGATCAAGCGGCTGGAATCGGAAGTGTCCGATTGGGTGTCCACGGTGAAGGTCGTGTCCTGGCCAAGCTGCCACACATAAAAGAGCGCCTGGGGGGAATCGCTCCAATCGAAATCCGGCGTTCGCAATGTGATTTGAGCATCGGCAGGCGGCCGCAGCAGCGTCACCGGCAGCAGTTGTGGCAAGGCTGGAACGCTGATCAGCAGGGCGAAGGACAGGAGATACATGGAATATCGGGATGGCATATTCGCGCTCCCAACAAAAGTGGAAACAGTTAAAATACCCCGGGAATAAAACGGCTGCGCACCACGGCCGCGTACTGTTGATAGGCGGGATCGCGCATGAGCAGGTTTTCTTCCGCCAGCGCGCGCCAGATTTGTCCCGCCAGGATCAGTCCGGCCAGCAGCAGATTTTGCAGGGAGGGATGTCCAATGAGAAATCCGGCATAGAACACCAGTTCGCTGGCATAGAGCGGGTGACGCACGAACTGATACGCGCCATGGATTTGTACGGTACGATTGGCCGGTATGATGCCAAAACTCCGGCCCAGGCTGAGCAGCGAAAAGAGGATGCCGATGATGCCTGTTGCCTGTAATACCAGAGACGCCACCAATCCAGTCTCCCAGACCTGAGGCAGCGGCCGCAATCCCATGGCACAGCCAAGCGTTATGGACGCGACCGCCCAGTCCAGCGGCCTTCGTGACGTGTCCCGGCTGGGTCTGCGCATCAGGAACAGGAAGAGCAGCAGAGTGTTATGGAGCAACACGCCCAGGCTCAGCCAGGGAAAATGGCCCCACCCCTGACTGAAAATATAAACCACCAGCTGTGTCCACAGGATCGCAATGAACAGGTTCATGGGCCAATGCAGAATGTGACGCCACGCGTTGTAACTCGCCCGGTGGCGACCATCGCTTTTAATGCGCAGCCGATCGCCGGGCTGCAAATCATGGATTTGACAAAATCCCGCCGGCGCCTCGATAACGCTGATGACTTTCCCTTTGGGCGAGGCCATTTTGTTGGGCTGCAGGCTGGAGATGGTGGCGGTGATGCAGTTTTGGGCATCCAGGAAGAGCACATCAATGGGGAATTGCATGCCCCAGGTGTGGATGCCGCGGCAAGGTATGAGATGAAGCAGTTCGTTCTCTGCAGCCCTGCTGCGCCCCAGCCAGCCGGCGAGTCGGGAGAGAAACGTAGCAGCGGTGAAAACCTGCAGCGGCACTTCTCTCTGTTTCTGTTCATCGTACAGAGGCATTGGTTGTTCCTATCGCGAGGCAGCGGCTTCGAGCATCGTCAAGGCGGCGGGGCCCATGAGAATAATGAAAAGGGCTGGCAGGATGAAACAGACCAGGGGCAGCAGCATTTTGATGCCCGCCTTGGCCGCCTGTTCTTCCGCTTTCTGCCGGATGCGCGTGCGCAGGGAATCCGCCTGGGCGCGCAGCGTATCAGCGATGCTGGTTCCCAATTTGTCGGCCATGACCAGGGCGCCGACGAGAATTTTGAGATCCTCCACCTGGTTGCGGTGGCTCATGGCGCGCAAAGCGTTTTCGCGCGAAGAACCTGTGCGTAAATCCTGGGTGACGCGCAGGAATTCATCGCTTAAAGGCCGGCAGCGCAGAGCCATGTCATGCCCCACGCGCATGATGGCCGCATTCAAGCCCAATCCAGCCTCGACGCATATGACCAGCAAATCAAGCGCATCGGCGAGTCCGCCAGCGATGGCTTCCTGACGCCGGCGAATTTTGCTGTTGATGGCCACATCGGGCACGACGTAAAAGACCAGAG
The DNA here is from genome assembly GCA_963169875.1 of Candidatus Zhuqueibacterota bacterium. Lineage (GTDB taxonomy): Bacteria > Zhuqueibacterota > Zhuqueibacteria > Residuimicrobiales > Residuimicrobiaceae > UBA2214. The sequence continues at coordinate 7,817 of CAUJEL010000030.1, read as the reverse complement.
CGCCGGTGATCGCCAGCAGCAAAATGACCGGTCGGTTTTGATCACCCAGGAAACCCAGATAGAGAAAAAAAGCAAAACTGACAATGGCAAAAACACGCTTCATGCCCATCAATTTGCGCACCGCGGATTCCTGGTAATAGCCGGCGCTCATCAGATTTTTGCGCAGTTTGTTTTTCGCCTGGCCATCCCGCTTTTGCACATGTCCAGCCAGCTCCAGCATGCGGCCCAGTCCGGCCTTGGTTCCGGCCGCTTCACCCTTTTTAATCGATGGTGCACTGCCGATATCCGCGCTTGTTCCTCGTGACATTTCCTGCATGCGTTTGTGGGTGGGATCCAGCCGTCCGCGCAACATACGCAGCAGCAGGAAAAAGACGAGAAAGGTGGTGCTAAAGACCAGTGCGAGGATAAAATATAAATTCATGGCGCGACTTCCTCACTGAAATTTGATGGCGACTATCTTGCGGATGGCGATGAAACCAACGAGTTGCAGTGTGATGGCGATGCCCAACAGCCAATGTCCGCTGCTGCTCTCAAACAGGGGCGTCAGATATCCCGGGCTCATGGAAGAAATAATCAACACAAAAGCAATAGGCAGGGTTCCCAGTATCCAGGCCGACATCCGGCCCTGGGCGGTATAGGTGCGCAGCTGTCCGATGAGTTTGAATCGTTCGCGGATGGTGTAGCCGATTTTCTCAAGAATCTCGGTGAGATTGCCACCCGTCTCCTTTTGCAGAAGGATCGCGGTGACAAATAATTTGAGATCGATGCTGTCCACTCGTTCGGTCATATGGAGCAAAACATCGCGCAGCTGCAAACCCAGATTGTATTCTTCAAACGTGCGGCGGAATTCGATACCCACAGGATCCGGGGCTTCCTCCGCGACCAGTTGCATGGATCTGGTAAAGGCATGACCGGCGCGCAGCGCGCTCGTCATCATGTCGATTGCATCGGGAAATTCACGGATGAAGGATTTCAAACGGTTATTGCGTTTGGCCATCAGGTACCAGACCGGAATGACGGCAGCCAGAATGCCGGCACCGAGCGCCAATAGCGGTTTCCCCATGCGCAGCGGGATGAGCATGCCCAATCCGCCGAAAACGCCGATCAGGAGAATCAGTTCACCGACCTTGACATTGACGTCCGCCTGGCGAATCAATTGCGCCAGTTTTTTGGTGACATTCAGGCGTTCCAGGATGAGATTAAAGAACGGGATACGGCTGAAATGATCATCGCGAATGAGAAAGGGAATATCACTTTGTTCCGCGGTGTCTTCCCGGGCGAACTCACTCAACCGTTTTTTGATCACACGCGCATCGCTGCGCTGTTTTTGAATGGAAAGAAAAACCATGAGCGAGATCAGGACAAAGGCCACAAATACCGTAGTGATCACCAGGACGAGCATAGATCAGGACTCCTTGTTGCAATATTCCAGAGTGGGTTCAAAAATATCACCGGGCAATTGAATGCCCGAGGCTTCCAACTGTTCAGCGAATTTGGGTCGAATGCCCGTCGTGCGAAAGGCGCCTATCACTCTGCCGTCTTCGTGCACACCGAGTTTCTCAAACTGGAAAATATCCTGAAGGGTGACCACCTCGCCCTCCATGCCAGTCACTTCGGAAACTTTGACAATTTTACGCGTGCCGTCCGAGAGACGGGCGATTTGAACGATGACATTGATGGCCGATGCAATTTGTTCGCGCATGGCCTTGTCTGTGAGATTCATACCCGCCATAAGGATCATGGTTTCGAGGCGGCGCAGCGCATCGCGCGGCGAGTTGGCGTGCAATGTCGCCAACGAGCCGTCATGGCCCGTGTTCATGGCTTGCAGCATATCCAGGGCCTCGCCGCCGCGCACCTCGCCCACGATGATGCGATCGGGCCGCATGCGCAGGGCATTGCGCACGAGATCCCGCTGTGTCACCTGACCTTTGCCCTCCAGGTTTGGCGGCCGGGTTTCCAGACGGACCACATGTTCCTGCTGCAGCTGCAGCTCCGCCGCATCCTCGATGGTGACAATGCGCTCGGTGCTGGGGATAAAACTGGAAAGGATATTCAGTAACGTCGTTTTGCCCGAACCCGTGCCCCCGGAGATGAGAATATTCAACCGCGCCCGCACCGCAGCCTGAAACAGCTGCTCAATACCACCGGTGATCGATTCCATGCGCAGTAAATCATCCACGCCGAACTTGCGGATGCCGAACTTTCGTATCGAAAGAATGGGGCCATCGATGGCCAGCGGCGGGATGATGGCATTGACGCGGGACCCGTCCTGCAATCGCGCATCCACCATGGGACTCGACTCATCGATGCGGCGGCCCACCTGAGAGACGATACGGTCGATGATATTGAGCAGATGCGCGTCATCCTTGAAAACCGTTTGCGTCAATTCCAGTTTGCCAAAACGCTCCACGTAGGCCTGCCGGTAGGTGTTGATGAGAATATCGGATATGGTGGGATCGTTCAGCAGCGGCTCCAGAGGACCCAATCCAAAGGTCTCGTTGAGGATCTCCTCGACCAGACGGTCGCGGTTGAGATCCGGACCCACATCGGTCTCTTCGCTGAGTAAAACCTCGACGACCTCCCGCACCTGCCCGCGCATGGATTCCTTGGGGATGGCATCTAGTTTGGTCAGATCGAGCTTGTCGACCAGACGACGGTGGATTTTCTCCTTCAGTTCATGATAAGCACTGCCGGCTTGAAAAACGGACGCGGATGCGGCCTCTCGCGGAGGTACGCGCTTCGACAAGGACCCGGTGCTCTCCCCGGTGACGGGGATGGCATCCTGCATCTTTAAGCGATCGATCAATCCCATGCTATCATCTCATTTTTTCCATAAACCAAACAGGCCGCTTTTCGCCGCAGCCGGATGTTCTTTGCTATTGTCATGGCCCACCAGTAGATTCATCATCTCCACTACGGCCTGGCTCATTTTAGAATTTGGCATTTTCAGCGTAATCGGAATCCCCTGATTCACGCAACCCACCATGCTGTTAAAATCCTGGTTGGGGATACGGGCGAAAATGGGATATTGCAAAAGCTGCTCCATCTCCGGCAAATCAGCTCCTTCATAGGACAAATAGCGATTGAGGACGAGCCGGACTTTATCGCGGCCATAACCCATTTTTTGAAACAGTTCGAGACAGCGTTTGGTATTGAAGATGGTCGGCAGATCCAGCACGGACAAAAGCAGAATCCTGTCGGAGTCATCGAGCGCCTGGATGGAGACTTCGTTGAAATAGGGATGGCTGTCGATAAGAACCCAGTCATAATGCATTTTCAGCAGTTGCACGATGCGGGTGACATGAGAGCCATTGATGCTCTCCGCATCTTCGAGGCGAAACGGACTCGGCAGCAGCGTGACGCCCGTGGCGTGATGCGGCAGTGTTTTTTTAAGCAGATCTATATCCAGCGTGTTGATGTTTTTGGCTACATCAAAAATGGAATATTTGGATTTCAAGTTGAGGAACAACGCATCATTGCCGAACTGCAGATTCAAATCCAGGACAATGACCTCTTCCTTGAATTCTTTGGCCAGAGAAACGGCCAGATTGGTGGTCAATGTGGTGGCACCGACACCGCCTTTGGCGCCGAAAAGGGTGACCACCTGCCCACTATGCGTCTGGGTTCTGGGAGCTGCTTTTTGCAGCGCGAGAACGGATTCCAGTGCGGCCCGCACATCATCGTGATTGAAGGGTTGGGGAAGAAATTCCCGTGCGCCCTGGCGCATGGCGCGCCGGATGAGATCCGATTCCATGGCCGCGGCCGTGACCACGAGCGTTCCTTCTCGCAAAACCTGGTTGAGGCGGCCGGCGAATGCCAGCAACGCTTCCTCATCCGGATAGAGATTGAGAATCACCACCTGCGGATCCAGTTTAACCACTTCTGCCAGCGCCGCATCGTCTACAGCTTCTATGACTTGAATAGCTACGTCTGGCAAGGTTTGCAGTATGGTCTGCAGCGCCTCGCGTGTAAAAAGATTAGCGTCAATGAGTACAATTTGTTTGGGGCTTCCCATTCGGATATTCCATCCTAGATCAGATGTACACAACGCAAGAGTGAATAGCCGCTGCCTGATGATCCGGGTGAGGTGATCTCGAGAAAAACGCCCATCACATCCTTGCCTTGAAGGCTTTCGACCAGAAAGGCAGCAAAACCGATGACCGTGATGCTGTTGCGTCCGGGATCAGGCGGCTGGTCAGGGTCATAAAGGGGCACCTTCACGATCCGCGGACTGCTGAACTCAGGGTATCTGGAATTGGCGATGCCGTTGCCATCCCAGTACACGCCGTCATCCATATCGATGAGGGTGCGCACGCCTTGCGAAGTGGGCCCTTGCATGATGCCCGGTTCAACCTGCAGGATATCGCCGATCGCCACTGTTTCATCGGATCCGTATACGATATTGTGTTCGTACTCATTCGCACCCGTGACGGGATCCCCGCGGTTGATGGCGGGGAAATCGATGGGATAGAAGAAACTGGGATTGGTGCCGATTTCTCCCAGATGCCCTGCCTTGATCACAACCCGGTCGCCAGGATGCCAGGCCTCTTTGGGCACAGCCCAGGGCGCCAGGCCGTTGGTCGATGTGACATACCCCAACTCGGCAGTTGCCTGGGCGGTCACCATATGGTTGTCGATGCCGATCAACCGCAGGAAAAAGAGCGGCAGCGTGCGGCTGGCATTCACGGAGATGCGATTGTGCGCCGGGAAGGAGATATTTTCAGCGCCAATGACCACCGCCTGATTGATGCAGTCATTTTGCGCCGCGTAGCGAATTGCCTGAGAGGTGGCATAAGTATGCCCCACCAGCAGCCCGGAACCACCGGCCAGCGCCGCGGCATCAACCGCACTCTGCAGCTGATTGCGCGCGGTGAAAATATAGCCAAAATCCGTCACCATGGCGGCAAACAACAGCAAGGCAAAAAAAGCCACTGCTGTAAAAACCAGGACGTTGCCCTTTTCATCTTTGAAGAATGTACGCATAACCCACCTCTTCCATCAAATCACCACTTGAGTTGCTTTATCTCAGGCATGGGCGCTTCTGCAGTGGAATGCACGATCTCCGGGCTGACCAGGATCAGCAAATCGGTTTCTTTCTGCAGATAGCGTGAGCTTTGAAACAACTTGCCCAGCACCGGGATGCTGCCGAGCAGGGGAATCTGACTGACTGTTTTTGACATCTCGCGGGAGAGCATGCCGCCGATCACCAGGTGCCGCCCTTGTTCCAGTTCAACCATGGTCTCGGCTTTGCGGGTGCTCAAGGCAGGAATGCGGAATCCGCTCAGAATGATGCCATTATCAAAATCGAGGTTGCTGACTTCCGCCGCGATCTTTAGATTCACCCGCGTGGAATCGACGATGCGCGGCAGGAAGCGCAGGCGCACACCGAACTCCTTGAACTGAATGGTGACGGTCTGCATGCCCGCGGCGCCGGAGACAATCGGAATGGGGAATTCGCCACCGGCCAAAAAACTCGCCTCTGCGCCGCTGATGGCGGTCAGGTTGGGTTTTGCCAGAATGGAGAGCAGGTTCTTTTCCTGCAGGGCGCGCAACACTGATGAAAAATTCAAATCCGGAATGGAAAAAAAGATATCCACGGCGTCGTTGAGCAGAAGCGGATCATTGGGGCTGCTCACCTTGCCGGAAAAAAGGCCAATGTCGGCCGTATGATCCCCGGCATGCAGCGCTTTTTTCCAAAAGTCGATCCCCAACTCCCGGAGCGCATTTTCATTGACCTCGGCAAAACGTACCTTGAGAAGGATTTGCTGCGGGACCATTTCTTCCATCACCTCCAGGCGGGAGATATGGAAGGTTTCGTTTTCATCCCAGATCACCAGGCTGGTGATGCCAACCGCCTTGCCATTGAGCAGCAATTGGTACGGGGTGATCACCGTGGCATCCGCCAGATCCGGGTTGGCGATGGAAATGCGTTTGATGGGCTCGGTGAAGGTGAGAATGTGCGATTGACCCAGCGGCACCATCACCCGTTCCGTCGTTGCTGAATACAGGGAAGAAATGACGATCAACTGGAATAGAAATACCATTCTGATGATCCGATAGATGCTGCGATTGACATGCCTCATGCAGTCCTCATACCATTAAATGGATGATGATATCATATCTGTAGGGTCCTTCAGGAAATGCTCCTGTCCCCATCAGGGTGTATTATTTTCAGCGGATTTTTCCGGCTGTGTAAAGGTGATCTGTTCGCGCTTGTTGGAACGGATCACTTCCACTGTATGCGCCGCCGGTTTCTCTTGCGGCGGCGGGGCCGGCGCCGCGACGCGCGGACGCGCATCGTCACGGCTGCTGCTGCCCGCATTGCTGATCAATTCCCGCAGCTGCACGCCCCGCGTCCCCTGCGAATCCCGATCCACCGAGTTGCGAAGAACCAGCTGCAACTTGCCCTCGCTGGATGCCAACGCCAGCTTTTCCGCCTGGGTCGGATCCACCAGCAGGGTGACCGATTGCACTTTGACGGGATCATCATCCTCCCGTTCAAAAGTCTGATCAACGGCCAGCACCAGGACATCTTCCAGGATAATTTTTGTTTTGGATTCTTCCTTGTTATTGGAGGATGTTACGGTGACGAGAACGTCAACGTGCGCGTCCGGCAGGATGAAACCGCTGACGCCGCTGACCACATTGACCGATACGGTCATGGCGCGCATGCCCGGCGGGATCAAACTGGAGAAGCCGCTGCTCGACCCGACGGGGGCCAATTTGGATTCCAGAACCGGTTCACCGGCCACCATGGTCATGCGCGTGATGCGCCCCAGCAGCCTGGAAGTATCACTGAACGTCCCGGCGGGGAGAAGATTTTTGGGCCAGGCAACCTCCTTGAGGTGGATGGGCTCAAATTTGACGCCCACAGCCAGATCCTGTGCAGCGACGATGACAGGTTGCGGCGCATTCTCATCCGTTGGTTTCTGATCACGCTGCTTCTGCAGATAGGTGTAGACCACAAAAGTCGCCAGCAGGCTCATCAAGATCGTTAGCGGTAACAAGAATTTCTGTTTCAATAAAAACATGGGTTCTCCCAAACCTAATGTTCCCAGTGCATGGTCGAGCTGCGCACCAATTGCAGGGCTGCCAGCCGGGGGATGATATTTCCTGTGATGGGCGCATAGGTAGCGCGTACTGTGACACGGACATCTCCCGCTGAAGTCGGCCCCGAGACCGAGATCGTCGCCCCATTGACCTGGCTGGCGCTCAAAACATTCATGGCGGCAGCGTGAACTCTGGAGTAATCGGGTGCAGAGATGGCGGCCACACGCACCCCTTCGCGGGCGGCACTGGTCAGTACATTCACCGTCATCCACAAGCGGCCGAATTCAACGATGACCACCACAATGAGCATCAGCAGCGGCACCACCAGGGCGAACTCGACAGAGGATTGACCTCTTTGATCATGAAAAATTCTTCTAATCATCCGGGACATGGCCCTCACCTCAAAGAACTATAAAAAGCGATAATAACGAACCTGCGGCGATCGCAACCCCATAGGGCACGGTCATTCCGCCGGTCTCGACCTTAACCTGGTCTCCGCGGTTATTCACGACGCGCTGCCCTATCAGCATCGCTGCTGCCAGGAGGCCGCCGCAAAAAATCGACAGCACCAGGGCAGCGAACAGGACCGGCGTGTCCAGCCATATGCTGACAGCGGCCATCAACTTCACATCACCGGCGCCCATGATGCCCACCAGGTAACAAAAAAAGAATAATCCACCGCCGGCGATCATCGCCAGTAACGCATGGGTGAACCCTGCGCCGGCGCAGGTCTGCAGGAAAATTCCCAAACCAGCCATCGACAGTGT
>CAUJEL010000029.1 GCA_963169875.1 Candidatus Zhuqueibacterota bacterium | reverse complement strand
GTGGACCAGCTGCCGCTCTTTACATTTGTGATAGAGAAATCGTCGATGTAAAAGCCTGGGTTTGAGCCGTAGGAATAAGTAGAGGATTGATGTTGAATGGTCCAGCGCAGGATCGCTGGTTTTCCGACATAGGATGATAATTCTGTGCTCAGAATGATCGCAGCGGTCCATCCGCCATTCCAATTATGATTTGTGGAGGTGTGCTGGCGAAGGGTCTCCCAGTGTTTTTCGTCCGTGGATATTTCCAGGCGGGCATTACAGTAATCAAAAGCGTAGGCAAACCAGTAATAGACAATGGTGGAACTACTGGTCAGTTCGATACCCCTGGCCAATTCCAGGGTACTGAATGGATTCAGTGTGGCTTGCGTCGGCGCTTCCTGGCCATGAAAACTATAGGTGCCTGAACGTTTTTTGGCGGAGGAGATTGACCAGTTGCCATCCACTGACCAATTCCCAAGACCCGATTCCGCGCCGTCGCTGAAGGTTTCGGCTGTGGCGTTGATCTGCGCTTGCTGCAGTTCATAGGCGGTCGCCATAAAATCCGGGGCGGTCTGCCAGTCGAGGTTGAAATCGGCGGTAAAAAGCGTGGTGCCGGGATCGGACAGGTCAGGCGTTGGCACAATATCCAAAACAGCGCCGGGTAAGGTCGACCAGGTGTAACCGCCAGCCACAAAGGGCGCTGAAAGATCATACCAGGCGTTTTGATATCCCCACCAGCCCATGTTGAGGTGGTAATAATGGGGACCGCTGGATTCATGGCGAACACCATCCACGACGATGGCATGTCCGGCTGGTTGTGGTATGGTAGCACGAATGCTCAATTCCGCAGGCGTGCCGGCCAGCATATTGTTATACAAACGCGTGAAAAAATTGGCGTCAGTACCAGGAACGTATTCGCTGTGATGGCGGAAGTGGTTTTTCAAGGCATGTTTGATCCAGGCGGTGTTCGCACCGGAACCGCCCGAACTGTAATCCATATCCACTGCCACACCGGTATGATAGGAGATAATTCCGGCGGCCTGGCGTTTGATTTCGGGCTGATTGGGTGGATTATCATAATCATCGACCATGTTGGCCCAGTCATAGGTCGTGGCGCCGAAATCGGCGCTCAGCGTCTGGCTGTTCCATTCGTAGCTGTGCGCCCATGTGCCGGTGTTGGGCCAGCTGTGATAATAGAGAATTTGGCTGGCAGCGGTGGCGACGCAGCCGGCGACGTAGTGTTCCGGAGTATAATAGTCGAACACATAATTCCCATTGATATCGCTGTCCTGTCCCCATGCGGAAGAGAGCAAAGGTCCCACCTCGACCTGCCACTGCAGCTGCATCCCGGTTCCGGAGCGCTGCAGCCGCGCGCTTGCTCGCTCATCGTTTTTGTTCCACTCCGCCTGTGCGGCCTTACGATAGGCATCGGAGATAAGACCGCGTTTCAGGACGTCGATGCGCTCGGTCATATCCAGGCGCAGGAGAGAGAGAAATGTATTGTCAGGATCTTCTCGGGGGTCGAACTTGCCTTTTTCGGAAAAGGCGAGGATAGGATAGAGTTCATCATCCGGTGCAATGATGACAAAACCCTCCGGATCGAGGTTGGCATAGAACAGCAGGTCCATGGATTTTTTATCATCTTGCAGGGTTTGGACGGGTTGAATGATCTCCAGCGGCAGACCTTGCGCTATGCGATGAGAACGTTTGATCCACGCTTCCATCTGGCGTTGCGCACGGCCATGGGTCACTTGCTTGGCCGATGCGATCTGCATCAGGATCCCAAAAATATAAAAGAAAATCATCAAACGCCGCATTGTTCACTCCTGTAAAAAATCATTCATCTAACCTGCTCTATCCATAGTCCGCCGAGAGTGCCGAGCTGATATTATTATGATTTTCGATCAGTAATGTCCCAGTACGCTCACTAAGAGGAGATAAGTGTAATAAATTTACCTCTGAAATGAACAGTGTGCATTGAAATCGATCCCCAGCAGTTATAGCTTATAAGACCAATTAAAATAATACCATAGGAGTCTTCATTTGATATAGCCGGATTCGGTGGTAGCACGACTCTCAAGCCCGAAAATATTCAACGCTGCGGTGAAGAGAAGAGGCTTTTAGCGATCCATGACACAGAATCCGGGGTTATAACGTTGGGACACTACTGATTTTCGATAAATTATTGATTCGAATTTTATCTCAGTCATCAAAATTGTTCTCGATGCCATTTTTATGTTTTTCTTTTCTTTGCTTACCTCTGCGCCCCCTGCGGTGAATAATTCAGGCTAACCATATTTTATTAAAATTGTGTTACATATGCAAGCACAATAGGCAAAAAAAGTCCGATAGGTCACAACCCGCAGTAAAAGAGGGCCACAATTATTCCGCAGGGAGTGGCACAGGCGCCACATTGGATTTGAGGATTATCAGATAACTATAATATTATCAATTGCACTAAATTTGGCATGGCTATTGCTTTATGCACGGTAAAACAGGTCTTTTAATCATAGCGGCTGGTGGCAATATCTGGAGGAATCATGAAACGAATCATGGCATTTTTGGGGATGACGGTATTTTTGTTTTTATTAAGTCTGGGCGTCAACATGGCGCAGGATAAACCTTTGCAGTTCAACCGCCCGGAGATGGAAAGCATGATGTTTTTATTTAATGAAACGACGATTAAAGGTTCTGATATCGATGTACTGGCTGCCTTGTCGCAAAAATTAAAGGCGGGTGTGGCGGAATCAGCTGCTTTCAGCGATACGACACAAACGGTAAGTTTGCCGCTCACCGCGCAAGAAGCGCAGGTGTGTTTGAATATCATCAACAACGCGACTTTTCAAGCCCGTTTTGTTGAATTGGTCCTCGGCATGAAACAGAAATTGCAAATGCTGGCTCCTTCTCAAGCGCCTGTTTTTCAAGCGAATTAGAGAAAAGGAGCTGGACCAGAGAACTGTTGAGGGTGTACAGCATCAGCGTACTCAATTGGACCCGGTAGTCAGGGAATGCAAATTTAACCTTGCGATGGCCGTTTACGGGAGACCTTCGCAAGGTTATTCTTTTGTCGTGCGAGTACGACTAAAAAGGCGCAAATAAGCATGAATTTTTCTTGCTTTTGGCATGTAAAAATGATATTATTGATTGAGGTGACGGATTCAGCGCTCTTACGCGCATTGATTCTGCTGCTCCCCGCTTACATTACACCTGTGAGGCTTTGACCTATCAACGCATGCACGTTTCATCGATCAGGGGTACGATAAAGGACGGTCATTATGAAGACCCTTTGGGAGGAGTATCTCATTCAAAAAGATTTGGTGGGAAATTCCCCCGCCATCTACCAGATCAGGCGCGCTCTTGCCACGCTGGCAAAAGGAAATCAACCTGTTCTCATCAACGGTGAACCTGGTACGGAAAAATTGCTGCTCGCCAAGTTGATCATAGATCACAGCCTCAGAAAAGATGCCCCGGTGTTTATAACCGATGCCGCAAAACTAACTAAAACATTTGATCATGAGTTACAAAGCATCTTCAATCGCCAAATCGCAACATCTCCCGAAAAAATATTCGGAACGCTCATTATCCAAAACCTGGAATATCTGGATAAGGAAGCTCAAGCCCGGACCATGAGCTTTTTGCAGGGCGGCTATCTGGAAGGCGCAGAACCGTCATCGCCATTGGCGGTCGATCTGCGCATCTTGAGCACAGCCTCCGACAAGCTCAATGAATCGATAAAAGAAGGGCTTTTCGATGCAGAACTGCAACTGGCTCTGAGCGCCATCATGGTCAAATTGCCCAGCATACGCGAGCGCAAGCAGGATATACTCATTCTCTTTGATTATTTTCTCAACTATTTCTGCGACAAAATGGACCGGATTGTTCCTCCCATGCCCTTTGAAATCTATCATCAAATCCTCAAATATAACTGGCCGGGAAATGTCAAGGAAATTGAAAATGCGGTGCGTTCTCTGGTGAGCAACTCTCCGGAAGGTCAATTGTCCGTTGAAGCGCTGCCATTTTTTGATGACTCTGAAGCTTTCCATCGTGTCGAGCTCTCGGATCTCAATCATGCGGTATCCAAATTGGAGAGAGAGATGATCGAACGCGCCCTGCGACGATTTGCCGGCAATCAATCCCGCGCCGCCCAGGTACTGCAGCTGTCGGAACCCAATCTGCGCTTTAAAATGAAAAGATTGGGCATTTACAAGGACGATTTTACCATGGGGAGCGAGTGAGGAGTGCCAAGGATCGTGCGCATAGGCCTCGTCTTGATCATCGCATTCATCCCTGGTTATGCTTTTTCACAACCCATTCTCACAGGCCCAGACACCCTCTCATTTGTTCTGGTCGCATTTTCGGATGTTCAGGGCGATTCTTTCACTGCAGAGACTGCGCGGTATTCCTACACACAACGCCATGCGCTAAATGATTTCATCCATCCGCTCACGTCAGCAGGGTACTATGCCACGCTACAACCGCAGGACCCCGCCAGCACTCCACGCGCACCCAACCACGAGCCGGTTTTCGGCAGCTTGATCGATTACTTTAGCGAAATGTCGGCTGGAAAATACCATCTGCAGACCCAAATCCTCAATCCCATGGATGAGCATGGTTATCCGCTATGGGTGCAAATGGGGAACCCGAAACGCCATTATGCCCACCTATCCTTTGCGCAATTTATCGAGGATGCTGTTCGGGCCGGCGCGCGGATGGGACTGGTCATTACACCCTCCCGGCATCATAAAATTTGCTGGATCTATGCGGGCAACCGCTGGAATTCAATCCCACCCCAGTGCGATGCCATTGGCGGATCCATGATGCGCGTGCATGAGCGCTGGATGTATCCCTATGACTGCGAGCACACTAACGCGCCTTTGACCCCCGTTGGCATGTATTGCCACGAATACGCACACCTGCTCGGGTCTGAACATCATCGCACAGGCGCGGTTTCACTCTGGGATTTGATGGGTAACGGCCAAAAGAATGCCAGTTCAGGCACTTTTGGCAATTTGCCCGCGCCCCTGGACCCATGGCGGCGACATCTTTGGGGATGGCTGAATTTCCGCCGCGTGAGAGGCGATTCGCTCTCATGGACGGAGGAGGAAATTGCCTCACAGCCCGTCATTTTGTGGGAGATTACGCCCACGCTGCGCTTTATTCTGGATTATCGCAATTTCAGCACCGGTTTTGCACGCAGTGCTCCGGGGGGCTTGCTGCACAGCCATCCGGGTTTGCTCCTCTGGCACATCGCCGGTCCTGGGACAGGAGAGCGCGATGTTGATCTCGTTGAAGCCGATACCACAGAAGGGGAGATGAATGCAACAGGGGATCTATTCCGCGCAGGCGGCACTTTTGTCAGACAATTTTCCGATAAAGAGGGCCATGCCTGTATGCTCAAAGTGACCTGCCATGATTCCTCAGATCCATCACCTCTATTTACCTTCATTTGCCGCCCCTGAGTTAACCCACGTTCTATTGCCTTGCACGGACAGTCATGTTGTAACATGTTTGCACGCCAGCAAAGATTTTCTTTATTATTTAAGATATAATATGTAATTTATGGCGTACAAGCCCATCGCATAGTGGAGGAATAAATGCTGAGAAAATCAATTATCGGGATCGTGTGCCTCTTATCCACGCTGGCGATCGCAGAAGAGGGGATGTACCCCATGAGCGATCTCAACAGAGTGGATCTCAAACAGATTGGCTTTCAGCTCACCGCCAATCAGATCTTCAACCCCGACAGCATCAGCATCACCGATGCCATCATTAATATTGGCGGCTGCACGGGATCTTTTATCTCCCCGCAAGGTCTTATTTTAACCAATCATCACTGCGCCTTCGGCGCCATTCAGCAGGCCAGCAGCACCGAACATGATTACCTGACGAACGGTTTCCATGCCAAAAGCAAAACAGAGGAATTTCCCGCTAAAGGATATACCGTGCGCATCACGGAATCGTATCGGGATGTCTCCAGCCAAATATTGGAGGCTGTTTCCGGAGATCGTGATTTTGCCGCGCGCACAAAAATAAAAGATAAAAAAATCAAAGAGATCATCGCGCAAGCGGAAAAGGAAAATCCCGGCATGCGGGTCGAGATTTCGGAAATGTTCCCCGGCCGCACCTACATGCTGTTCATGTACACCTATCTGAAAGATGTCCGGCTCGTTTATGCGCCCCCCATCGGCATCGGCAATTTTGGCGGTGAAGAAGACAATTGGGTGTGGCCGCGCCATACCGGAGATTTTTCCATCATGCGCGCCTATGTCGGACCCGATGGCAAAGCGGCGGACTATAATACCGCCAATGTGCCGTATGCCCCGCGCGTATTTTTAAAGATCGATAAGCAGGGCGTACAGGAAAATGAATTTGCTTTCATCCTCGGTTATCCCGGGCGCACCTACCGCCACACCACGTCCCACTATCTGGACTATGAGGAGTCGGTGCGCATGCCCTGGATCGTGGATTGGTATGGCTATCAGATCGAACAAATGGAAACCATGAGCAAAACCGATCGCGGTGTCGCGATCAAACTCTCGGACCGCATCAAGGGATTGGCCAATACCTACAAGAATTATCAAGGAAAATTACAGGGCCTGCGGCGGCTCGATCTCGTCGAGGCGCGTCGTCAGGAAGAGGCAAAATTGCAGGCGTTCATAAAGTCTGACAGCGCACGGCAGGCGCAATATGGGAATCTGCTCAACGAGTTCGCCGCATATTACCAGGATTTGCATAAAACCTCAGAACGCGATATGCTTCTCGATGCGCTGCAGCGCAGTTCCGCATTGCTGCAGACCGCTGGCACCCTGTATCAGGCCAGTATCGAGCTGCCCAAACCCGATCTCGAGCGGGAATCCGCCTATATGACGCGCAATCTCGACCGCACCAAACAGCAGTTGCAGCTCATCCTTGAAGATTACTACCAGCCTGCTGATCGCCTGTTTCTTGGCATCATGATGGGCAAATTGTACGATTTGCCCGCTTCTCTTCAACCCCATGTCCTCCGGATCCTGCCGGGCAAGGACAAACTACCCGATTTTCTGGATAAGGCCTTTAAAAAATCAAACCTTCATGATCCCAAATGGGTCATGGCGCATTTCGGCAGCAGCACCGCTGAACTGCTCAAAACCAGGGATCCATTCATCCTGTTGGCGCGCGATCTGGACCAGGATTATCAGATGCTGCGCGAATTGCGGCGCGCCCGTTCAGGAAGACTTGAACAGCTCCTGGCACAATATGTCGATGTCAAGCAGGCGTATAAAGGAGAATCCTTCATACCGGACGCCAACTCGACACTACGGTTGACCTATGGCCACATCCGTGGCTATTCGCCGCGCGACGCCCTCTATAGCGCGCCTTTTACCACGGTCCGCGGCATTATCGAAAAGCACACGGGCAAAGATCCCTACCAAACCACTGATGCACTGCGCGCGGCGTATGCGGCGGAAAATTTTGGCGAGTACATCAATCCCGCGCTGGGGCAGGTGCCTGTGGATATACTTTACGACATGGACACAACCGGCGGTAACTCGGGCAGTCCGGTCTTGAATGCAAAAGGCGATTTGATCGGCCTCAATTTTGACCGGGCGTTCGAAGCCACCATCAATGATTATGCATGGAGCACGTTGTACAGCCGTTCCATCGGCGTGGATGTGCGTTTTATCTTGTGGGTCCTGGATAAATTATCGGGCGCAGAGGATCTGTTGCACGAAATGGGCGTCAAATAGGTCGGGTTACCTATGGATCATGAACAAAAATTGCAAATTCAGCGATCAACCTGCGGTTGGCCGGGAGCGGATCCCCTCATGGTGGCCTATCACGATGGCGAATGGGGGGTGCCGGTTCACGACGACCGCAAATTGTTCGAATTTCTGATTCTCGATGCCGCCCAGGCGGGTTTGAACTGGAGTCTGATCCTGAAAAAGCGCGAAAACTTTCGTCAGGCGCTGGACGGTTTTGATGCGTCCAGGATGGCGCGGTACGGCGACGAGAAGCTGGCAGAATTGCTGCAAAATCCCGGAATCATCCGCAACCGCCTCAAGGTGCAGTCGTTTGTGAAAAATGCGCGTGGATTTTTGCAGGTTCAGAAGGAATTTGGCACATTCGACCGCTATATCTGGCAGTTCGTGGGGGGGAGGCCGATTGTGAACCAGTGGCAGGAGTTGCGGCAAATCCCGGTCAGCACCAGGGAATCCGATGCCATGAGTGCGGATCTCAAGACGCGCGGATTCTCTTTTGTGGGCACGACCATCTGTTATGCGTTCATGCAGGCTGCGGGGTTGGTGAACGATCATCTGGTGACGTGTTTTCGCTATGAGGAGATCTGCAGGATGGAGTGAGCGCCCGGATACACGACCAGCACAAAGATGGATCTGGAAGTAAGAGGGTATAGCCCTTGGCTCACACAAGGCATTACATGCAGGCATAGCTTTAAGTGCGCAGAGGCCGCCGGGTCTATCCCCTGAAATTATTGATACTGTTTATAAAAGAAGGACACCAATTTCAAAAATTCCGCGCCTCTCTGCGTCCCTGGCGGTCGATGGTTTGAGTCTTTTTTACAAATACCTTATAGTTTTTCGATGTCTTTAAAGTACTTGACCGTCGCCACGCGAAGTTCCATGGTGGCGGCATCGTCGCAGACGATGATGCACTTGGGGTGGAGTTGAAACATGGAAACCGTCCACATATGATTGATGCCCTCCTCCACCACCTGACGCAGTGCGCGCGCCTTGGCGTAGCCGGGAATGATGATGAGGACTTCATGGGCGGCCATGACCGTCGCCACACCCACGGTCAGCGCCATTTTGGGCACTTTATCGAGGTCGTTATCGAAGAAGCGTGAATTGGCGACGATCGTATCATAAGTCAGCGTTTTGACTCGGGTGAGCGAGGAGAGCGAGGAGCCCGGTTCATTAAAAGCGATGTGGCCGTCCGGGCCGATGCCGCCGAGAAAAAAGTCGATACCGCCGTAGGACTGAATGGCATTCTCATATTCATGGCATTCAGCCTCGAGATCCCGGGCATTGCCATTCAAAATATGAATGTTCTCCCGGGGGATGTCCACATGGTTGAAGAGATGGTGATACATGAAGTAGTGATAGCTTTCCGGATGATCTTCCGGGATGCCCACGTATTCGTCCATATTGAAGGTGACGACATTTTTGAAGGAGACCTTACCGTCCCTGTACAACTCAACCAGGCGTTGGTAAGTGCCTATGGGAGAGGAGCCTGTGGGTAAACCAAGGACAAAGGGTTTCTCTGAGTTGGCATAGTGCCCGTTTATTTTCTGCACCAGATAATTCGCGGTCCAGTTGCTCACATCTTCGTAATTTTTGTGAATGAGAATCCGCATGGCTCTCCTCCATAGTTGATGTAATTGACTGCAGTTTAAGTAAAAAATAATATTTTCGCAAGTACAAAAAAGTTTGAAAAAGGGAAAAAACTGATTATCTTGCAAGGATTATGGCGAAGAATAACAGATTCGCTGGAAAGGAGAACTCATGATACGTAATGCAATGGTTATAATGTCGTTTATGCTGCTCGCAGCAATGGTCCTGTTCAATGGATGCGAGAAATCAGCCTATGTCGATCTGGACAAAAAGGCGGCTGAAGTGGACAGCCTTGTCATCAAAGCCCGTGCTGCGGGGCTCACCAATATGGACAGCTTGAGAACGGCGAAAAAGAATCTCGCCCTGAACTATGCGATGGGCCTTGATCCAGCGGCCGTCGCCGAAAAAGACTTTTATGCGGCGTCCCGTCTTTTTTTCGCCGCCGGAAAACTGGATTCAGCCAGATCCTTGCTGGTAAAATATGCCGTCGCTTCGGGCAATGCGGAAGCCATTGACATGCTCTTTGGCCTCTACCTGGACAGCGGCGAAAATGCCACGGCGGAAAAACTTTTTCAGGAACAGATAAAACAGCGGGCCGGGGACAGGCTCGCACAGTATTACATCGGTCTCTATTATGCTTATGGCGAAAAAGGGGAGAACGATAAAGCCCTGGGGATTCTCGATCAGGCGCTGCAAGATGTGCCAGCTGCGGAGAATTCAGGTTTTATTGTAGAAAAAGCCGATATACTGCAGCAAATGGGAAAAAAGAATGAGGCGGTTGCGCTCCTCAATGAGCTGAAAAAGAATCATCCGGATGATGGGCGCTTGCAGCAGATTATTCAGGGAAAGTTGAATCTCTTCAATCTTGTGGGAAGCAAAGCCCCTGAACTCGCCATCAGCGAATGGATAGATGGCAAGCCCATGACCTGGAAATCCCTGCAGGGTAAGGTGGTTCTTTTGGATTTCTGGGCGCCGTGGTGCGGACCTTGTCGCGTCATGTTTCCGCACCTCAAAAAACTCTACAGCGACTATCACGACAAAGGCCTCGAAATCATCGGCGTGACACGCTATTATGGCTATTTTAACCAGCTGGGCCAGAATTTGCGCGGCGTGCCGCCGGCGGAGGAACTGACATGGATCAAGAAATTCAAGGTGCATCACGAAATACCATTTCCTTATGCCGTGGCCGCCGGTGAGGATGCCATGAAAAACCAGGCCGGTTACGGCGTGAGCGGCATCCCGCATATGGTGCTGGTCGATAAAAAAGGCATTGTGCGTTTGTACGCCATTGGTTCCGGTCCAGCTTCCGAGGAAAAGCTGTCACAGGGCGTTGCGGATCTGATCTCCGAAAACTGACCGTTGACGACGGAGCACGGACCACGAGGGGCATAGGATAGACGATTAGCAATAGACCGCACAGCCCATTTGATATCGTCGTCTATGGTCTCTGGTTCAGCGTTTTTGCTTAAAATTTGTTAAAAATTGCTTGATTTGAAAATTAAAATTATTTATATTAATGCTCTTGATTAGTGCCACGGTGGGTGTAGCTCAGTTGGACAGAGCACCAGGTTGTGGCCCTGGTGGCCGCGGGTTCAAGTCCCGTCACTCACCCATCTCTCACGAGAAAATAGGTCCCCATCGTCTAGGGGTTAGGACTCGGGATTTTCGATCCCGCAGCAGGGGTTCGAATCCCCTTGGGGACACTCCTATTAAAGGCGGCAAGTCATTGCCGCCTTTTTTTATTAGTCCCGTTTTTGAGCAGCGGCTTTTTCGATTTACCATTTGCGAAATAGCAACTTTTTTTGTATGTTTTTGTTCGACTGAAAGTGATTCATATTTCTTGAGAGACGCATGGATCTCAGCATCATCATCGTCAGCTATAATGTCCGTGAATTTCTGGAACAAGCTCTGCTATCGATCCAGCGGGCGACCAGGAATGTCTCGCATGAAATATTTGTTGTTGATAACAACTCCATGGATGGCAGCGCCGATTTTGTCGAGCGCGCCTTCCCGCAAGTCTGCGTTATCCGCAACCTGGAAAACAGCGGATTCGCCAAAGCCAATAACCAGGCCATTCCCCTGGCCAAGGGCCGGTACATCTGCCTGATCAATCCGGATACGGTGGTGCAGGAAAATACCTTCACCACGCTGCTGTCGTTCTTTGAAAAACATCCCGAAGCGGGCGCCATCGGCTGCAAGATTCTCAATCCTGACGGCTCCCTGCAGCTCGCCTGCCGTCGCAGTTTTCCCACACCGTGGATCGCGTTCACCAAAATCGTCGGACTGGCAAACCTCTTCCCCAAAAGCCGTATTTGGGGACGCTATAATCTCACATTTCTCGATCCGGATGAGATTACCGAAGTGGAGGCCATTTCCGGTTCCTTCATGCTGCTGCGCCGTGAAGTAATCGAACACGTCGGCATGCTCGACGAATCATTCTTCATGTATGGCGAAGATCTGGACTGGTGCTATCGCATCAAGGAGGGGGGCTACAAAATCTATTATGTGCCCGACACCCAGATCATTCACTTCAAGGGGGAGAGTTCCAAACGCAGCCCCCTGGAACAGCGCCGTCTTTTTTATGAGGCCATGCGCCTTTTTGTTGTAAAGCATTTTCAGAAAGGACACGCCTGGATGCCTTCATGGGCGCTTATCATCGCCATCCGCATGCGCGCCCTGTTTTCGTTCGCTTCGACGGCTGTGAAAGCGGCCGGCTGGCCCTTCTTCGATCTCTTGATCATGACGATCGTGATGGCGGTTTCCATTTACCTGCGCTTTGCACCGCGCTATCCCTGGCAAGCATTCATCATCGTGCATCTGCTCTACAGCGCGATCTGGATCGTCAGCCTCTTTTCCCAGGGCGTTTACCATCGCTGGCGCTTTTCGGTCGCCAAAACCACCATCGCTATTCTGCTCGGATTGGTCATCAATAGTGCCATCACTTTCTTTTTCAAGGATATCGGCTTTTCCCGCCTGGTCGTCCTCTATGCGGGTGCGCTGAATCTGGCCGCCCTGCCCGGTTGGCGCCTCATGCTCAAGATCATCGCGCAAATCAATGGCCGCACGCTTGAAAATGGATTGGGGCGCCTGGTGCTGAAACGCAGCGCGCTGCTGGTTGGGGATTACACCAGCTGCAAAAATATTTTGCACCGCCTGCGCAGCCGGCTCGATACAACCTTCGACATACGCGGCATCGTGCTGCCCGCCCCCGAAACCAAGGCGGACTTGACGGACGAAATTCCGGTATATTCCGGGCTGCATCGCATTCGTGAACTGATTGTCCGTGAAAAAGTCGATGAGGTCATTTTTTCCACCGACCAGTTACCCTATGAGCAGATGCTGGAGGTCATTTCCCGGTCGCCGGATCCTGCGGTAAATTTTCGCCTCATCCCCAGCAGCATGGATGTCATGATCGGCAAAGCTTCGGTGGAATATATCGATGATATTCCGGTCATGGAGATCGATTATAAACTGCATTACACAACATACCGGTTCATCAAGCGCAGCATGGACATTATTCTGGCCGGATTCATCTGGCTGCTGGCCTGGCCGGTGTATATTTGGAAAGCGGGAATACGACGCGTGCCGCGTCAGAGGATCAACTATGGGGACCTGGGTGGACACCCCCTGGTCATCGCGGAATTTGTGCAAGTCCCTGGAAAAACAGCCTGGTGGATGCTGCTGCCACGTGTGGCTGCCATTCTCAGAGGCCGCATGAGCTTTGTCGGATTGCCGATGACAGCCGCTGCGCCGGACAAACAGCTGAGTTGGGCCCTCAAACCTGGATTGACCAGTCTTGAGCATCTTTATGAAGATAAAAAATTAGCCAACAGTGATCGTGAACGGTACCAGCTCTACTATATTAAAAATTACTCGCCCTTTATGGATGCCGAGATTCTCTTCAAGTCACTTTTGTTTCATTTAAAAAATAACCAGTGAGCTGAACATGGCCAATTTTGTCCTGGATTTTGAAAAGCCGATCCTGGAGATCGAACGACGAATAGCGGAGCTGCGCGAATTCTCCAATTCAGAAGATATGGAACTCCATAAGGAGATCGAACGCTTGGAGACCAAGGCGCAAAAACTGCGCTTGGAAGTCTATTCGAAACTGACCCGCTGGCAGCGTGTACAGTTGGCGCGCCATCCCAACCGGCCGTACACACTGGATTACATCGACAACATGATGACCGATTTTATTGAACTGCATGGAGATCGTGCATTTGGCGACGACCCCGCGATTGTGGCCGGCATCGGAAAAATCGATGGCATCCCGGTTACGCTCATCGGTCATCAGAAGGCGCGGGATACGCGCGAAAAGATCCGCCGTAATTTTGGCATGCCACATCCGGAAGGCTACCGCAAGGCGCTGCGAGTGATGAGGCTGGCGGCGCGTTTTAACCGGCCCATCATCTGCCTGATCGATACCCCCGGCGCATACCCGGGATTGGGCGCGGAGGAACGCGGACAGGCGGAAGCCATCGCCCGAAACCTGTTTGAAATGGCGCATCTTCCGGTGCCCATCATTATTGTCATCATTGGCGAAGGCGCCAGCGGAGGCGCCCTGGGCATCGGCGTCGGCGATCGCATCCTCATGATGGAAAATACCTGGTTCTCCGTCATCACGCCAGAAGGATGTGCCGCTATTCTCTACCGCAATTCTGCCAATGCGCCTCAAGCAGCGGAAGCGATGCGCGTGACACCGCCCGATCTGCTTGAACTGAAAGTCATCGACCGCATTCTGCCCGAACCGCCCGGCGGCGCCCACAACGATCATGTTGCTGCCGCGCACATCGTCAAAAAAGCCATTCTCGATGAATTGGCACAGCTTGGCCAACTCAAGGGGGAGGAATTGGTGCTGCAGCGGGTTGCAAAATATGCGCAGATGGGCGTCTGGAGCGAATAAGCGCACCTGTATTCATCCTGAAGAACGAATCGCCGGAGATGCGGAGAAGCGCACGTTAAATAAAAACGTAAAAACAGCATTGATACAAAATTACCGGAGCGGGATGAAATGCAAACCAAACCCTGGTTTTTAGTGTTAAGCAAAACAACCTGGCGCGCTTTGCGTACGCGGCGGTTTATGAGTGGAATAAGCTGACTTGCATTATTAACAAATAGCACCCCGATTCGGTGTTAGCGATCGTCCTGAGATCATTTCAATTCACCCTTATGGTGAACACACTTGAATAAGAAGGTTGAGGTAACACAGAATCCGGGTAGCACAAGAAGAAATTTGAAATACTTATTGAACAATATTCACTGTCATTCAGTCATAAATACTTTTTTCCGCCACGAAGAGCAAGAGGCGCACCAAGGATAACTCTCTGACTTGAAATATTTAATAGAATAGTCGGTCCGTTTTGCTTCGTATCCTTCGTGAAAAGTGTGGTTAGGAATTTTTCAGATTAAAATCGATATGGGAATTTAACACGCCGGACTAGTTTTCGGCACTCGGGAGGTTACGTATGATTAGTAAAGAATTGCTCGAAATTCTGGCATGCCCTTCCTGCAAAGGTGACCTGAGCTACGATACTAAAAAAGCCCTGTTGATCTGCCATGGCAAACACTGCCCGGAGTGCGGCATGCCCCTGGATGCAGCCGGTGACTGCACCCGGGAGGGCTGCGATGCCTCAAAGCCCCGGCCCGCCGGCCTGGAATATCGCATTGAGGAGGATATCCCCATCATGCTGATCGATGAGGCGCGCAAATTTCCCCTGCAGTGAATCCGCAAACAGCCCTGAACAGGCGGGAAAATTAGCTTGACTATTTGAATATTTAATCATATATTTTTTAATATTTTTCGTATTGTATCTCATCCTTTTTACGCATCCGGAGTAGGGAAATCGATCCTATCCGGCCGGCTCCTGGTGTCGTTTTTGAGAGCCCAAGATCCTCAAGAGGGATCTTTATGCAAAATGCCAAAGTTCTGTTACTCAATCAAAATTATGAGCCGCTGACGGTAGTCAGTGCGCAGAAAGCCATCATTCTGGCTTATCTGGATAAAGTAGAAATTGTCGAACGGCGTGACCGTTGGGTGCACTCCCAGCATCTCTTGTTTCCGCTCCCCAGCATCATACGTCTTTTGCGGTTTATTCATATTCCACACCATCATGTGGAATTGTCCAGAAGAAACATCCTCAAACGGGACAATTTCCGCTGCCAGTACTGCGGAACGCAAAAAGGACCGTTTACGGTGGATCATGTGATCCCGCGCGTCCGCGGAGGACAGGATACCTGGGAAAATCTGGTGTGCGCTTGTGTGCGCTGCAACAATCGCAAAGGAGATCGCAGCCCGGAACAAGCCAATCTGCGCCTCCTGAAACCGCCGCGGCGTCCAAGCCATCTGTTTTTTATTCAGCATCATATGGGCACATCAGAAGATAGCTGGAAGCCCTATATCTTTCTAAACTGAGTGTGCCTTTAAACGATACAGCGTTTTCATCTCATTTGCTGCCGAGGCCGTGATGTTAACGGCCTTCGTCATGTCAAGCGGTCTCATCTTATGAGTTATAAAGTAAAACTGGAATCTTTTGAAGGTCCGCTCGACCTTTTGCTCTTCCTCATCAAAAAGGAAGAGGTGGATATTTATAATATTCCGATCGCCAAGATCACCCAGCAGTACCTGGAATACCTGGAGATCATCCAGCTGCTCGATCTGGAAGCAGCCAGCGATTTTATCCTCATGGCAGCAACGCTGATGCGCGTCAAAGCGCAGATGCTGCTGCCCAAACCCAATCTGGGTGAAGAACAACAGGAAATTCTCGATCCGCGCCAGGAACTGGTTCAGCGCCTGCTCGAGTACAAGCGCTTCAAGGATGTGGCAGAAGATCTTGGCGATAAAGAAGAAATCAGCGCCAAGCATTATCAACGCGGCAGTTTTAAATTCGAAGATGATGGCCTGGGCGAAGATTTTCAACCCGGCTCTGAAGTGGGTTTGTTTGATCTCGTGGCGGCTTTCAAGGTGATCATGGATCAGTCCAAAAAGATCACCGTGCATCGCGTCCTCGAAATCAATGTGACCCTCGAAGAATGCATCGAAAACGTACGCAGGGCGCTGTCTGAAAAACCGGAACTGGCTTTTCGCGAACTGTTCACCGTTGATGCGGACAAGCTCGTGTTGATCGTCACATTTATCGCCGTGCTCGAACTGATCAAAGCGCGCGAAGTTTATGCCTTCCAGGAGGCACCCTTTGCCGAGATTATGCTAAGAAGGATGGATGGACAAGAATAAATTAAAAGGTATCATTGAAGCGCTCATCTTTGCTTCCGATAGCCCGCTGTCGATCAATCAGATGAAAGCCATTCTCGAAGACGTGGACAAGGCGGATATTGAAGCTGCAATTGAACATCTGGCCCACGATCTTGAAGGCCGCTCCATCTTTCTGAAAAAAGTAAGCGGCGGTTATCAGTTCGCCACGCGGCCGGAATTCTCGCGCTGGGTGAAACAGATGTTCATCGGCCGTGAACGCAACCGGCTCACGCGCGCAGCGCTGGAAACGCTCGCAATCATCGCGTTCAAACAACCCATCAGCCGCGTAGAGGTCTCGGCTATCCGCGGCGTCAATTGCGATGGCGTCATCAAAAATCTGCTGGAACGCAAACTGATCACCATCACCGGCCGCGACGAAGGCCAGGGACGGGCCTTGCTTTTCAGCACTACCAAGGAATTTTTGCAGTATTTTGGCATCAATGAACTTGCGGATTTGCCCAAACCCAAGGAAATTGAAGAACTGCTGGCCCAGGGTGAGGGAGAAAATGCCATCAAGGAAATCTCCGAAGAGGAGATTCTGCTGGAAGATGAACAGGTCCTGGATGAAGAAGAACTCGAAAAGGCTGCTTTTCCCGTTGATCAACCAGCTGCGGAGACGAAACCGCTGCCTGAAGAACCAACTGATGGATCACAGGAAATAGCAGTCGAGACCCAGGAAACACTTGCTGAATCAGCGGACGTTGTGGCCCCGGGCAGTGAAGAACCTGTTTCTGTTGCACCGCAGATGCAACCTCATGATGGCCTATCAGGTGAAGCCAACGAAGATGCGCATTAATCGATACCTCGCCGCCTGCGGTCTGGCTTCGCGCCGCAAGGCGGAACAAATTGTCCTGGATGGACGGGTCACCATCGACGGCGAGGTGGTGCAGTCGCTCTCTGCGACGGTTTCTGAAACAGCCAAGGTTTGCGTGGATGGCACGCCAGTAACGCCGGCGGTGCATCTTACCTATGTTCTTTTAAATAAGCCCAAAGGTTATGTCACGACGGCTCAGGACGAGCGCGGCCGCAAAACGGTCCTTGAACTCATCCCGGATTCTCCGCGCGTCTTCCCGGTCGGCAGGCTTGACATTAACACAACCGGGCTGTTGCTGTTGACCAACGATGGCGAACTGGCGCACCGGCTCATGCATCCGCGTTTCAAGGTTGCGAAAATCTATCGCGCCGGCCTGGATCGCGATTTCAGTCCAGACGATATGAGCAAACTCACCTCGGGTTTGATCCTCGAAGACGGACCCACACAACCCTGCGTGGCGCGTTTCTTTTCGGATTCGCGCAGGCAGGTCGAAATCGAATTGCGCGAGGGGCGGCAGCAGCAGGTTCGCCGCATGTTCGCAGCCCTCACTTATCATGTCGAGACCCTCAATCGCGTCCGTTTTGGCTGTCTCGATCTGCAGGGCCTTGGACGGGGCCAGTGGCGTAACCTGAGTCCGGACGAAGTGTCCGCCCTGAAAATTAGCGTCAAGCTGTCGTGAACCTGGAAATTTATGGATGCAACACATAAAAAAATAATCATCACCATCGACGGACCTGCCGGGTCAGGCAAAAGCACAACAGCCCGAAATGTGGCCCGGCGATTGGGGTATCTCTATCTGGATTCGGGTGCACTTTATCGTGCGATAACCCTGGCGGCGCTGGAACGGCAGGTCGATTTCACAAATCCGGACGCTCTGGTTCGTATAGCTGAAAACGTAACCATTGTTCTGGAACCCGATGAAAATGAACTGATTGTGCGTCTGGACGGGGTGGACGTGACCCAGGCGATCCGCCTGCCGCGCGTCACACAGGCCATCGGTCCAGTCGCTGCCAACGCGGGGGTGCGCAAAGCCCTTTTAAAACAGCAGCGCAGCATGGCCGCACAGGGTGGCATTGTCGCTGAAGGCCGTGATATGGGGACCGTCGTGTTTCCCGAAGCTGATTTGAAATTTTTCCTCATCGCCTCGATCGCAGCGCGTGCACAGCGCCGCATGCGCGAACTGGAGAAGAAGGGCATCCATATCGATCTCGATACGCTGATCCAGGAGATCCGCAAACGGGATGATGATGACAGCAGCCGCGATGTCAGTCCGCTGCGTAAGCCGAATCAGAGCATAGAGATCGACACAACGGGTTTATCCATCGAGCAGCAGGTGGACCATATTGTCCGGATTGCGGTTGAATATGGGGCGCGAGAAGTCTGAAATGCGCGTGATCATCGACAAACAAGCGGGATTTTGTCCTGGCGTTAAGCAGGCCATCAAGACTGCGGAACAGAGATTGAATGAAGGGAAAAAGATCACCGCGCTGGGTTCCCTGATCCATAATGACCGGGAAATCGGCCGCTTGCAGGAAAAGGGTCTGCACACCGTGAGTCAGAGTCTCGCGGACGATGATGAAGCGTTAAAATCGCTGGCCGGTCAGGAAGTGCTGGTGCGCACCCATGGCATCGGTGCAAAAGTTTTTGAGCGCCTCCACAAAAGTGGTATTATCACCCTGGATGGCACCTGCCCGACGGTGAAACGGGTGCAAAAAAAGGTGGCCGAGCATCATCAGCGGGGCGAGCAGATAGTCATCGTCGGCAAGAAGGGACATGCCGAAGTCATCGGACTGCTGGGATACTGCGACGGCCAGGGCATTGTGGTCGAAGATAGCCATGATTTGGGAAAAATAGATGCGTCGCGGCCAACCCTGGTTGTGGCGCAAACCACGGTGGGTAAGGGAATATTTCAGGCATTGAGTGAACAGGTCGCCGCGCGGGTCATACAGGCGAAAATCGTGGACACGACCTGCCGCTTCATCAGCCGCCGTTATGAACAGATACGTGAATTTGCGGCCTCAGTGGATGTGTTGATATTTATCGGCGGCCGTGAGAGTTCGAATTCAAAGGTTTTGTTTGAGATCTGTCGCGCCGAAAACGCGCGCAGTTATAAAATCGAATCAGCGCGGGAAATCGATCCAGCATGGTTCGAGCAAGCCTCTGCGGTGGGCATCACCGGAGGGGCTTCCACGCCAGTGTGGCAATTCGAACAAGTGCAACAACATATTCTTTCGTTGCCGCGCTAGGCGTTCTGTTTGAAAAACTTTGCCCAGTTGGGCAAGTTCTAATAAAAAGGAGGAATAAAACTAATGGACGAACTAACCAAACCTAACCTGCCCGAAGAAGTAGCCGGGCAATCCCATCCGCTTCAAGAAGGAGGTGATGTACTTGAATCCGCCACCGCCCCTGTTGATGCTGTGGTGGAAGAAACATCCGAACCGATCATCATTCCGGTTGAGGAAGTAAAAGAAGAGAAGAAGGCGCCTGCCAAGAAAGAACAGCTCTCCCTGGCACAGCTCGACGAAGCTGAAAACGAGTATACGCCCCAGGAAATGGAAAATATGCTCAAGCTGTACGAAGAGACGCTGGCGGATTTTGTCTCCGGTGAAGTGGTCACTGGCAAAGTATTGGCCATCAACGATAAAGAAGTTGCCATCGATATTGGTTTCAAATCTGAAGGAACCGTTCCCATCGAAGAGTTCGGCGACATTAGCGAAATCCGGGTCGGTGATAACATCCAGGTTTTCATCGATGATATCGAGGATTCGGATGGCATGCTGATTCTTTCCAAGAAAAAGGCCGATTTCATGCGCGTTTGGGACATGGTCAACCAGTCCTATGACAAGGGCGAAATCGTCAAAGGCAAGTGCGTCCGCCGCATCAAAGGCGGTATCGTAGTCGATCTCACAGGCGTCGATGCCTTCCTGCCCGGTTCGCAAATAGATGTACGGCCCATCAGAGATTTTGATGCACTGATCGGCCAGACTATGGATTTCAAAATTGTCAAAATCAATAATCTGCGCAAGAACATCGTCGTCTCCCACCGCGTGCTGGTGGAAGAGGAGATGAAAGGACAGCGCGAAAAGATTCTCGAAGATCTGCAGAAAGGCCAGATCCTTGAGGGAGCCGTCAAGAACATCACCGATTTCGGCGTCTTCATTGACCTCGGCGGTGTCGATGGTCTGTTGCACATCAACGACCTCTCCTGGGGCCGCGTGGCGCATCCCTCCGAAGTGGTCGCTCTGGATGAAAAGATCAAGGTCGTCGTGCTTGATTTCAACGAAGACAAGGATCGCATATCCCTGGGTCTGAAACAGCTGCAACCGCATCCGTGGGAAAATGTCGAGAGCAAATACCCGGTTACCTCGGTGGTGCGCGGCAAAGTGGTCAGCATTTCTGATTATGGCGCTTTCGTCGAGCTGGAGAAGGGCGTTGAAGGCCTCATCCACATTTCCGAAATGTCCTGGACCCAGCATATCAAACATCCCTCCAAGGTCCTGGCCGTCGGCGAAATGGTCGATGCCAAAGTCCTCAGCATCATGAAGGACGAGCGCAAGATCTCGCTCGGTCTGAAACAGCTGGAGCCGGA
Source organism: Candidatus Zhuqueibacterota bacterium (assembly GCA_963169875.1). Taxonomy (GTDB): domain Bacteria; phylum Zhuqueibacterota; class Zhuqueibacteria; order Residuimicrobiales; family Residuimicrobiaceae; genus UBA2214. The sequence continues at coordinate 891 of CAUJEL010000029.1, read as the reverse complement.
TCCCTGGCAGACGCTGTCCGAGCGTTATCCGGTTGGTTCGCGTCACACCGGTAAAGTGCGCAACCTCACCAATTTCGGCGCTTTCGTCGAACTTGAAGACGGCATCGATGGCTTGATCCACATCAGCGATCTCTCATGGACCAAGAAGATCCGCCATCCGGGTGAAGTGGTGAAAAAAGGCGACGAGATCGAAGTGATCGTTCTCAACGTCGACCGCGATAATCGCCGCATTTCTCTCGGTTTCAAACAGACGCAGGACAATCCCTGGGACTTTTTCGAGGACAAGTACAAACCCGGCGCCATCACCGGCGGCAAGGTCGTGCGCTTGATCGAGAAGGGTCTGATCGTTGAACTGCCCGATTCTGTGGACGGATTTGTGCCCATGTCGCAACTGGCCAAAGAAAACCTCAGCAAACCGGCTGATGGCTACCAGATCGATGATGAACTGACGCTGTCGGTCATCGAGTTCAACAAAGAGAACAAAAAGATCGTCCTCTCTGAAAAGAACGCCCTCAAAGGTGACGCAAAAGATGTCAAAGTCGAGCTGTCGCCTGCGGAAACCGCCATCGACCTGGAAGAGGTGATGGCAACGCCGGTAGAGGAAGCGCCGCAGCCAGTGGCTGAAGCGCCTGAAGCCGAAGAGGAATCCGGTGCCGAAGAAGCCGAAAAACCAAAGAAGACCCGCAAAAAGAAAACAGATGAATAAATATATTTAAATCCATTCAAGCCGGTCCCTAAAAGGAGCCGGCTTTTTTTATTTGTGCGCTCGGCATGTTCCATACACTTGGGAGTGGAAGTCTCCTATGAGCCCGGTAAGGGGAATCATTAGCCGGACGGCAAGGGTGACCGGGGTGACCCGGCGCCTGAAGGAAGCCGCAGGCAAAGCACTGG
>CAUJEL010000028.1 GCA_963169875.1 Candidatus Zhuqueibacterota bacterium | reverse complement strand
AGTCCGCTGCAGATGGCCGCTGATCTCATCGAAAACTATGAACGCTTCCCGGAACCCTTCCAGTTCATCAAAGATGTGGCCGTAGATTGGGACGATACCCGCATCCTCGCCGCGGAGCCTGGCGATTACATCACCATTGCCCGCAAAGCAAAAAAATCGGACAACTGGTTCATCGGCGCCATCAGCGATGAAAATCCGCGTTCCGAGAAGGTGGTGCTGGATTTTCTCGATGCCGGTAAAAAGTATGTGGCGACGCTCTACCTCGACGGCAAGAATGCCCATTGGCAAAAGAATCCAATGACCTGGGAAATTCGCAAAGGATGGGTGGATCAGAAGAGTGTGTTGAAGTTTGACATGGCGCCGGGTGGTGGCGCGGCGGTGAGTCTGATGCCGGCGACCGTGGAACAACTGCGCATATTAAAAAAATTTAAATGATGTGATTACACAAGGGCGGGCAGACGAATCAAGCCGCTGGAGCAGCTGAACGCGTTTCCCACGCTCCTGCGTGGGAAACGGCATAACATCCCTAATGTCATTCAGTATGAATCTTTTAGCAAATACCCGACTGTGTGCGCGTCTGTCCGGGTCTTTGCGCAGGCGCGTATCATTGCCGTTATCACTAAAAGATGGTTACACCCTGACAGGTGGGGCAGGGCCACAGGCTCGTCTACATGCCAGCTAAAGCTGGTACTACGAACCTTCGCCCGTCATCATCCCGGCAAACCGCCATATGCCATGCGCCAGAATGACGAACGATGGCGGTTTGCACCTCCGCTCTCAGGCGGAGTTTCGGCCAGCTAAAGCTGGAACTATTAACCTTTGCCAGTCATCATCCGGGCGAATTGCCAGCTGTCTTGTGCCAGAATGACGGACGAAGACTCTTTACGGCCGCGGGCCTGAAGGAGGGCCGCCCGGTCGCATCATGCGGTGGCTCTGCTGCTCCTTGAGATATTCATCGTAGATTTTGGCCTGATCCTCATTCAACAAAGCCTTGATCTGCTCCGACATCTTGTCGCGCATGCCGCGCATCTTTTCCCGCCGCGCCTCCCGATCCATGCTTTCATCGCTGCGCAGCTTCTTCATCTCCGCATAGTGCGCCTGATGAATTTTCAATACTTTTTCTTTCTGCTGCACCGTCAGCGTCAGTTTGCCGGCCAGTTCATCCACCATCTGCACGATCTGCGCCGAATCGGGCATCATCGGACCGCGGCCTCCCGGCGGCATGGGCGGCTGATCCTGGGACAGGACCGGCTGGCCCAATGCAAGGACTAATACTCCCAACAACCAACAATTCTTCATGACATCTCCTTTACAGATTGAGAAGCTGCTTCACTTGCGCTTCAGCGATTTTTCGCGAATACTGTACGCGCACCAGTTCCGTTTGTGTGCGGATGAGCGCAGCCTGCGCTGTGGTTTGATCCAGAATCGTGCTGCCGCCCATGGCGTAACGCTCACTCACCAATTGCAGATCGCGCTGTGCCGAACGAACGGTCTTTTCATTCAGGGCGATCAGCTGATCCAATGTCTCGATGGTCTGGTAAACCGAGGCCAGATCCTGCGTCAACTGCCGTTCCTTTTCCTGCAAATCCAGATTCATCTTGTCCAGCGCCACCTGTTCGAGCTGGATGCCGCGGTGTTTGCGGAAACCGTCAAAAACATCAAGGCTGGCGCGCACGCTGATAGAGTGCCCGGCCGGACTGGTGTACCCATCAAAATCACCGCCTTTGGAATAGCCGTACGAGCCGGACAGGGACGGCAGATAGGCTTCTCTGGCAATTTTCACGGACAGCTGCTGCGCCTTGAGATTCTGCTGCAGGGCCTGATACGAAAGGTTTTTCTCCAGAAGCATCTCTCTGGCGTTGGTCCACTCGGGAATATCGATCTTGTCCACCGCAACCGGCTCCAGGTTGAATTCGCCAGACGGGGTGCGTCCGAGAAGAATATCCATATCCCGTTTCAGCGCCCGCAAATTCTCCTCTTCGGAAAACAGCGACGACTGGATGTCGCCGCGCTGAACCTCGGCTTTAAGCACATCGGACTCGGTCTTGGCGCCCACCTGGAACATATAGCGGATTTTTTCCAGATTCTGGTCCGAGCTGAGCAGATTTTCCTGGTACACTTTGATGAGATTTTGCGACGTCAAAATTTGAAAATAGAGCCGGTGCACAGTGGCGATGATCTGTGTCTGGGACTCTGCCGCACTCAAGCGGGTCGCGGTTTTATTGATTTTTGCCAGGCTGATGCCACTGTAAAGTCCGGGCTGATAGATATTCTGGCTGACGTTTCCCGACAGCCGCCAATCCGAAGCCCAGGCGGCCCCGGCCGTTTCACTCCGGGTCGTGGAAGCCGAGGAACTGATGCTGGCGGTGGGCAGCAGCGCCGAAACCGCACTGTTCACGGCAATTTCAGATTGGCGGATGGTGAGCCGGTTCTGCAGAATCGTGGTGTTCGCTTTCAGCGCCAGATCGACACATTGATCCAGCGTCAATTCGCTCAAGGACGCTTGTGCGAATAAACTGATAAAAGATATAAAAATGATCAAAACCGTTTTTTTCATCTCATTGCACCTTTATTCATGCATTACGCGGTCTCGGGCATTTCCAGGACGATAATTCAGAGACCGTTCTTTTCTCATTCCATCATTATTCATACTTTGCGCGGTCTCGGGCTTTTTCAAGACAATGTCCCGGAGACCGATTTTTCATTATATCTCAATTCAAATTTTACAGTGTCTCGGGCTCTTTCAAGACGATAATTCAGAGACCGTTTTTTTCTCATTCCATCATTATTCATACTTTGCTCGGTCTCGGGCTCTTTCAAGACAATGTCCCGGAGACCGATTTTTCATCTCATTAGATTTTTATTCATACCGCAATGCATCGATCGGATTCAGAGCCGCCGCCTTGCGCGCCGGGTAATAGCCAAAAAAGACGCCGACCAGGCCGGCAAACGAAAAAGCCAACAGGATGACATCCAGGGTTATAGCCGTCGTAAAAGTCGAATATTTGCTCATGATAGCGGCGACCACAAAAGCGACCGTCACACCGATGGTGCCGCCCGCCAGGCTCAAAACCACCGCTTCGGTCAGAAACTGGGTGAGAATATCATGAGGCCGCGCGCCCACGGAGAGACGAATGCCGATCTCACGGGTGCGTTCGGTCACTGAGACGAGCATGATATTCATGATGCCGATGCCGCCGACGATGAGCGACACCGCGGCGATGGAAGCCAGCAGCATGGTCATGGTTGAGGAGGCCTCGGACGCCATGGCGATGATTTCGGCCTGATTGCGCACGTTAAAGTCATCCTCTTCGCCCTCACTGATGCGGTGGGAGGCGCGCATGATGGTGATGAGTTCTTTTTCAGCGTCGTACATGTGTTCCTTGCTCAGGGCGCTGGCATAGATCATGTCGATATGTTTGCCACCTTTGAGCCGGTACAAAGCCGTAGTCGCCGGGACGAGCACCACATCGTCCTGATCACCGCCAAAGCCACTCTCGCCTTTGGGTTTGAGCACGCCGACAACGGTGAAGGGCGTATTGCCGATGCGAATTTCCTCGCCAAGCGGATCGGCTCCCTTGAACAGCGTATCGGCTACTGTTTTCCCCAGCACCGCCACTTTTCTTCTTGAAGAGAGATCCCGATCCGTAAAAAACTCGCCGGAACCCAATTCAAAATTGCGCACATACAGATATTGTGGACCCACGCCCTGGATGGAGGTGTTCCAATTGTTGCCCGCGCCCACGACCTGGGCGCCGGAGCGCACCATGGGCGAGACCGCTTTGATATAGGTCGCCTCGGCCTTGATTCTTTCCACATCGTCAAAGGTCAACCGGTTAAAGCTGCCGGCGCCGCGGCTGACGCCGCCGAACATGCTCATGCCCGGCCGGATCATCAACATATCGGTCCCCATGGAAGCGATATTATTGGAAATGCGTTCTGAGGCACCGCGGCCGATGGCCACCATAACGATGACCGCCGCCACACCGATGATGATGCCCAGCGATGTCAGCAGGCTGCGCATGCGGTTCTTCATGATACTGCGAAAAGCGGATTTGAGTATATTTGTAAATTGCAGCATAGCTTTCTGTTCCCTTACTCTTCAAAAACCATTTCCTGGAAATGAGCCAGGTCATGACTGGCCTTGCGCCGTTTTGGCACCGCTTGATCGCGACGGATGAGACCGTCGCGCATTTCGACGATTCGTTTCGCATACATCGCAATGTCTTTCTCGTGTGTAACCAGCAGAACGGTGATTCCCTGATCATTCAGCTCCTGGAACAGGCTCATGATTTCATAGGAAGTCCGGGTGTCCAGGTTCCCGGTGGGTTCGTCCGCCAGCAGAATCGCAGGTTCGGTCACCAGGGCGCGGGCGATGGCCACACGCTGCTGCTGACCGCCGGAGAGCTGGTTGGGCATATGGTCCATGCGGTCTCCAAGCCCCACGCGATCCAGAGCCCTTTTGGCGGAGGCCACCGGGTCTGGAAACCGTTTATGGCGGTCATAGAGAAGCGGCAGTTCCACATTGTCCAGCGCCGAGGTGCGCGATAACAGATTGAATCCCTGGAACACAAAGCCGATCTTTTCGTTGCGAATGTCGGCATATTCATTTTTATCCAGCGCCGTGACCTCCTTGCCGCCGAGATAATACTCTCCGGAGGTCGGTTGATCCAGACACCCCAGCAGGTTCATCAACGTCGATTTGCCGGAACCGGAGGCGCCCATGATGGCGAGGAAATCGCCGGGCTCCACATGGATATTGACGCCGCGCAGAGCATGGACACTGACATCGCCCATGTGATAGGTTTTATGTAAATTTTTCGTTAATATTACTGGATCCATCAAACATATCCTTCAGTCATTGTGATCTTTTGAATCGCGGATTCGATATTAGAACATGCGCATCGGCGGCCGCCCGCCGCTCTGGCCATTCGTTTGCGTTGACCGGGTCGCGGTGGCCGCGGTCGTGCCAATGATCACTTTGCTGCCTTCCTTGAGATCGCGACTGCGCACCACTTCGGTCATTTTGCCGTCGGTAACGCCCGAGCGGAACCGCGCCATGGCCGGCTCACCTTTTTCATCCAGGAACCAGACTGCTCCAAAATCCCTGCGGCCGCCGGATCCGGCCGTGCCCATGGTGCCACCCTGCCCCATGCCGCCGCCCATGCCGCCGCTCATGCCGCTGCCAGGTGCGCCACCGCCCGGCATGCCACCGCCGCGGCCAAAACGCGCCTTGACGGAATCGGGCATCTCAGCAAAACGCTTTCGCTCGGCTTCCACGGCTCTCTGCATGATATCCGCTGGAGGCTGGAACCGCATGGCGGCATTGGGGACCAGCAAGACGTTTTCACGCTGGTCGATGATGAAATCGACAACGGCTGTCATACCCGGCAGCAGCAGATATTCATCATTTTGGGCATCGATGACCACGGTATAGTTGACGATGTTCTGCACCGTCTCCGGCTGCAGCCGTATCTGCCGCACCTTGCCTGTGAAGGTTTTATTGTCATAGGTTTGCACCGTAAAGGTGACATCCTGCCCCTCTTTGATCAGACCGATATCGCTCTCATCCACCAGGGCGTGAATTTCCATCTTGGACATGTCTTCGGCGATGAGAAAGAGCGTGGGCGCCTGAAGGCTGGCCGCGACCGTCTGTCCCTGCTCGATGTTTCGCTGGATGACCTTGCCATCGATAGGCGAACGGATGAAGGCATATTTTAAATTGCGTTCCGCGCGCTGCAAACCGGACAATGCGCTTTGCAAACTCGCCTCATTGGTTTTCATCGAGGTTTTGATGGGCAGATATTCCGCCTCCGATATCAAACCTTTCTCGAAAAGCGGCAGGCTGCGGGCATGATCGGCGCGCGATTGTTCCAATTGCGCCATCACTTTTTTATTATTGGCCTGGGCATCTTCGAGCGCCGACTTTAACAACACGGTGTCGAGCACCGCCAGCAACTGCCCTTTGCGCACATTGTCGTTGAAATCGACGTAGAGCTGATCGATGATACCGGAAACCTGGGTTCCCACTTCGACCGTGCGCATGGCTTTCAAGGTGCCGGTACTGGAGACCTTGTTGGTCAAACTGCCGACTTTGAGCGTTTCTGTCATATAGGTGGAACCGGTCTTGCCGTTTTTGCTGAAATAAAATCCCAAGGCAATGGCCACGATTACGAGGGCCAGTACGAGAATGATCCATTTCTTTTTCATGATGCTCCCAATTAATTTTAGATCATACATTCAAAAAAAGCGTGTTCATCAGATTAAACCCCTGAACCATGCCAAACTTGCTGATTGTTTACACAACGATTCGGTGTCTGCAGGCTGGTCCGGCATCCGAGTGGGTGTCACAACAACCATTAAATTTGCCCGTCGAAAGCGCATTTGCGGGATTGGAAATACTTATAAAGGGGGTTGTCTTTTTCTGGTAACAGGACGATATATAGACGAAGTTCTCTATAAAAAAGTTCGCATATAATTTGTTTGAAAATAGATGACAAATCATTAATTTCCTCTGTTTCGAAATCAGGACATCAGTAATCGGCAATAATCTTGGCTGGCCGATGCCAATGCCGGGATTTTTTGGTTTAATAATAAGTGCACCCATGAACGGAAAAGATATGCCTCGATTGCAACAGATACTTTTTGCTGTGGTCATTTTGGCGGTGGCGTTCTGCCACATCAGCCATTCCCAACCGGTCGCATCGCTCAGCGCCGCCGAACTGCAGATGGGCATTGACAAGCTCAATGTCCTAAGCCGCGTGCTTTATATTGGCGCACATCCCGATGACGAGAACACGGCGCTGCTGGCCTGGCTGGCCAAGGAACGGCGCGTCGATGTTGCCTATCTCTCCCTCACCCGCGGCGATGGCGGGCAAAATCTCATCGGCAGCGAACAAGGCGAACTGATGGGCGTCATCCGCACCCAGGAGCTCCTCGCCGCCCGCCGCATCGACGGCGCCCGGCAGTTCTTCACCCGAGCCATCGATTTCGGCTACTCCAAGAGCGCGGAGGAGAGCCTGGAAAAATGGGGACACGAAGAGGTCCTCGGCGACATGGTCTGGATCATCCGCCGTTTTAAACCCGACGTCATCATTTCACGTTTTGCCACCAGCGGCGGCGGCCATGGCCATCACACCGCTTCTGCGATCCTCGCAGCAGAGGCCTATAAAGCGGCGGCGGATGCGCACAAATTCCCGGAGCAATTGACAAAAGTCAGCACCTGGCGTGCCCAACGCCTTTTCTGGAACGCCTGGCGGCCGGAAGGCAGCGATGTCTCGGGACTGCTGCAAATCGATATCGGTCTCTACAATCCCCTGCTCGGCCGCTCCTACACCGAAATCGCCGCACAAAGCCGCAGCATGCACAAGAGTCAGGGTTTCGGCGCTGCCGAACGCCGCGGCAGCCGCATCGAGCTGTTTCAGCTCCTGGAGGGCGAACCGGCCCAGAATGATCTCTTCGACGGCATCGATCTCACCTGGCGCCGCGCACATCCCGAAGGCGGAAAGATGACAGAGGTGCTGCAACAAGCCAGCAAATCTTTTGACGCCCGTGCCCCGGAACAGAGTCTGCACCTTTTATTAGATGCATGGGACCTGCTATCGTTACAGTCAGGTGACGACTGGGTAGAACAAAAACGCGGCGAACTCGCAGAACTCATCCGCGCCTGCAGCGGACTCTGGCTCGAAGCTGCCGTGGATCACCCCGTGGCCGCGCCCGGGCAATCGCTCACGCTTGCGCTCAATCTCGTCAACCGCAGCCATGCCTCCTGGCGATTGACAAAAATCAGCTTTCCCTGGTCAAAACCGGACACCCTGGCCAATGCCGGCTTGGCCCATAATCGCCCGCTGGATTTGAAAACGCAGATCACCATCGCGCCCCGCGCCGATATCTCGCAACCCTATTGGCTGCAGCAGCCCCCCGCTTCCGGACATTATAACGTTTCCGCATCGGAGTTGATCGGAAACCCCGAATCGGCCCCAGCCGGCTGCGTCCGGTTCGCACTCGACCTCAACGGCCGCAGCCTCTCCTACGATATCCCGCTGCTCTATCGCTGGACCGATCCGGTAGAAGGGGATCTCTACCGCGCTTTTGCAGTTGGCCCAGCGGCGACCCTGAGTCCGGGAGAAAATTTGTTCGTTTTTCCCAATGCAAACCCTAAAGAGGTTAACATTCGTGTCAGCAGCATTTCCGGGAAAGTGGAGGGGATTATCGAGTTGCAGCTGCCGCCGGGATGGCAGTGCGCGCCGCAACAGCAGCCCTTTGCACTTGAGAAAAGGGATCAGAGTGCCGAGGTCCGTTTTGATATCCGGCCGTTGGACAATCCCCAAAACGGTCTTTTGCATGCCGTTGCAAGAACAGGGACGAGCACTTTGCAAAACAACCTGATCACCTTGCAGTATCCGCACATCCCCATCCAGGTGCTGTTTCCGCGCGCCGAGGCAGAGCTGATTTATGTGCCCCTTTCCAAACCGGAGCGCCGCATCGGCTACGTCATGGGCGCTGGCGATGACATTCCCAAATGCCTCGAGCAGATGGGATATCCCGTGCGGCTGTTATCGGACGCTGAGCTGTCCCGCGGCGAGTTGGCCGATGTGGATGTTGTCATGCTCGGCGTGCGCGCCTTGAACACGCGCGCCGTCCTCAAGGAGGCCAAGCCTGCTATTCTGGATTTCGTGCACCGCGGCGGCACCCTGATTGTGCAATACAACACGCCCAATCGCCTGCTGGCCGGGGAATTCTGGCCCTATCCATTGGGGATATCGCGCGACCGCGTCACCGTCGAAGAAGCGCAGATGACCTTCACCAAACCGGCGCATCCCCTGCTCAACCGGCCGTTGAAAATCAGCGCTGATGATTTTGATGGATGGGTGCAGGAGCGCGGACTCTATTTTGCAGATAAATGGGATGCGCGCTACGAGAGCATGCTGGCCTGTAACGATCCCGGCGAAAAAGCCACGGAAGGCGGCCTCTTGTATACGCGCTATGGCAAGGGGGTATTCATCTTCACCAGCTATGCCTGGTTCCGGCAATTGCCAGCCGGCGTGCCGGGTGCGTACAGAGTTTTCAATAACATGATCCAGGCAGGGAGATGATCCGTGACGCACACCGAAAAACCGCCCCTTTTTCCCAAATGGAGGCACTGGTATGCGCTGGTTGTGGCCGTGCTGGCTGTGGTTATCCTGTTTTTGCTCTGGCTTGGAGATATCGCCCGAGGGTGACAGCCTACGTGAACGTGCTTTATCTTTTAACAGAATTTGCGCCAGCTAAAGCTGGGACTACAAACGTTTGCTGTTAGAGAATAATCGTCATTTCGGATATTATTCGTACAACCTGTTCGCAAACGGATCCGGCAGCCCTTGACGAGGAATAACCCGGGGAGACAGCCATTTCTTCATAATCAGGAATTAAAAATAAAATACAAAAAGGAACTCCGCCATGAATCGATTCACATCAATCCTTCTGTTTCTGTTAACGATTGCCACTCTCTCCATTAACGCCCAGGAGCGCCGCGATCAAGCCGTTTTTGCGGTGAAGAACGATGTCATGTACGATGCCATCAAAAAGGCCGTGGCCGAATCGGGAGGCGAAAAATCCGCCACCAAAGTCTTTCAGGTCGACTTCTCAACCATTCCGGCGCCGGCCTTGGGGGATTTTAAAAGCCAGTGGCATTTCCCGCCCATTCTCCAGGGACGCTCAGGGATGTGCTGGTGCTTCTCCACCACCTCCATGCTCGAATCCGAGATTTACCGGCAGAGCAAACGCAAGATCAAACTCTCCGAACTGCACACCGTCTATTGGGAGCACGTCGAAAAAGCGCGCGGATTCGTTCATAGCCGCGGCACCTCCGTTTACGGCGAAGGCTCCGAAGCCAATGCAGTGCTGCGCATCTGGAGAAAGTACGGCGTCGTTCCCGCCGAGAGCTATACCGGCCTTAAACCTGGCGCGCGCTATCACGACCACCTTGCCTTATTTTCGGAGATTGAAAACTATCTCACCAGCGTCAAGGAGGCCAATGCCTGGAACGAGGAGGTGGTCATCACCACGGTGCGCACCATCCTTGACCACCATATCGGCCCGCCGCCAACGGCGGTGACCGTCGACGGCACCTCCATGACGCCCAAAGAGTACCTCGCCAAAGTCGTGCGCCTCAATCCGGACGATTATGTCGATCTGCTCTCCCTCCTGCAGCAGCCCTTTTACGAAAAGGTGGAATATCCCGTGCCGGACAACTGGTGGCACAACAGCGATTACCATAACGTGCCCCTGGAAGAGTTCATGCAGGCCCTGAAAAAAGCCATCCGCGATGGGTACACAGTGGAAATTGGCGGCGACATGAGCGAGCCCGGCTACTCCTACGGCGCCGCGGGCATGGCCGTCGTGCCCTCCTTCGATATCCCCTCCTCGTACATCGACGACCTGGCGCGGCAGTTCCGCTTCAGCAACAAAACCACCCAGGACGATCATGGTCTGCATCTGGTCGGTTATGTCGAAAGGGATGGCAAGGATTGGTATCTGGTCAAGGACTCGTGGAGTTCCGCCTACAACAGCAGCCATCCGGGTTATTATTTTTATCACGAAGATTATGTCAAGTTGAAGATGCTCTGCGCCACACTGCACAAGGATGCGGTGCGCGACCTCCTCGCCCGCTTTAAATAACGCATAAGGATGCACCCATGCATGTCATCGACTGGACCGTCCTCATCGCTTCCCTGCTATTTGTCGCCCTGTACGGGATGTGGCGGGGACGGCACAGCCAGACCGGACAGAGTTATCTGCTGGCGGACCGCAATCTGCGCTGGACCACCGTGCTTTTTTCCATCATGGCGACGCAAGCCAGCGCCATCACCTTCCTGTCCACGCCCGGCCAGGCCTACGTTGATGGCATGCGTTTCATTCAATTTTATTTGGGGCTGCCTTTGGCCATGGTGGTCCTCTCCATCACCGCGGTGCCCATTTATCACCGTCTCCAGGTATTCACCGCCTACGAATATCTCGAATCGCGTTTTGACCTGCGCACGCGCACGCTGGCGGCGCTGCTGTTCCTGGTCCAGCGCGGACTCGCGGCCGGACTCACCATCTATGCGCCCGCCATCATCTTTTCGACCATCTTTGGCTGGGATCTCTTCTGGATGAACCTGGTGGTCGGCGGTGTGGTTATTCTCTATACCGCATCGGGCGGCGCGCGGGCGGTCGGTTATACGCAGTCCCTGCAGATGCTGATCATCTTTTTCGGCATGATCGCCACCTATGTGCTCGTCATAAACCTCCTGCCGGGTCCGATGGGTCTGATGGACACCGTGCGCCTGGCCGGCCGCATGGGCAAACTCGACAGCATCGATTTTTCATTCGATCTCAGCAACCGCTATACCTTTTGGTCCGGAGTGATCGGCGGTTTCTTCTTGCAGCTCTCCTATTTCGGGACCGACCAGTCACAGGTGCAGCGCTATCTCACCGCCAGGTCGATCAGCCATAGCCGCCTCGGTCTGCTCTTCAACGGATTGCTGAAAATTCCCATGCAGATTGTCATCCTCTTCCTCGGCATCCTGGTATTTGTGTTCTATCAGTTCAACGCGCCGCCGCTGTTTTTCAACCGCGTCGAGGTCAACCGTGTGCTGCATTCGCCCCAAGCCGAAGCCTATGCCGTGCTGGAAGCGGAGTATCAACGAGCCGCGGTTGTTAACCAGCGCAACAGCGAGCAGCTGGTGGCGGCGTTCAGTCAAAAGGACGAGGCCTCCAGACGCGCGGCGGAAACCGCCCTGGCGCAGTCCCAAACCGAGCTGGGCGCTATCCGCCAGCAAGGCATCGGGCTGATGAAGACTGTGAATCCGGGCATGGATCCAAAAGACACCAATTTCATTTTTCTCAGTTTCATTACATCGCATTTGCCAACAGGCATTGTGGGGCTGGTGATCGCGGCCATTGTCGCGGCCGCCATGTCCTCGGTGGCCGCGGAACTCAACGCCCTGGCATCGACCGCGACGGTGGATTTGTATCGCCGCTTCCGCAAACGCCAGCCGGACGAAAAACAGACCGTGCGTTTTTCGCGTCTGGCCACCATCGGCTGGGGGCTGTTCGCCATCGCCTTTGCCGATTACGCCAGCCGCCTCGGCTCCCTCATCGAGGCGGTCAATATTCTCGGCTCGCTTTTTTACGGGACGATTGTGGGGATTTTTCTGGTGGCGTTTTATCTGCCGCGCATCGGCGGCAGGGCGGTCTTTTGGGCGGCTGTGGCTGCGGAGATGCTGGTGATGGGCTGTTTCTTGTGGACGGATATTTCATTTTTATGGTATAATGTCATCGGCTGCCTGGCGGTGGCGGGATTGTCGTGGCCGCTGCAGATGAGCCTGGAGAGAAAGGATCACATCTATGGAAAATAACCCGCAAACCCTGGAAGATTTGCTGCTCAGTCTGGCGCGCCAATGGCAGCTGCTGGTGCTGGCGATGCTGCTGTTGACTCTGACCAGTGTAGTGGTCTGTTATCTGCTGCTCAAATCGAACCGTCCTCTTTGGGCGCACCGTTTCATGGCCATTCCCGTTTTTCTCACCACGATTCCGGGGATGTTTTATATCATGATTCTGGTCTATTTATTATTCATCACCCGCATGAATTTGCTTAGCCTGCCGGTGTTCTATTTTTTCCCGCCCATCTGGATGGCGGCGTCGCTGTACCTCTATCGCCAGCTGGTCGATTTTGAGCAGGTGCCGGGCTTCAGCCGCTTGAGCGGCATGGCGCTGTTCTCGGCCATCGTCTTTGCCGCGGTTTTTCTGCTGGCGCGGCTGCGGGTGATCGCGCTGATCTGGATCACGCCGGTGTGGCTGATCCCCATCGTCATCCTCTTTTTCATCGCCGGCCGCTATGCCTGGATGCGGATGACGGCCAGACGGGGTTGATCAGATCATAAGGCGTTCAAGAAACCGCCGCATACGCAGAGATCGCCGAGCAGGTCATTCAGACGAACACTCGGAATTAATATAATTTACATAAATTATAGCTCAATCAAAGAGCCTGGATATAAAAAACTCAAAAAAATGCTTGAACATGATATACCAGGAATCTTTAGCAAACGCCGATAAATCCGCCTCGGCGCTGGCTCTGCAAAGGGTGCTCCATATGTGTGCTTCACTGCTGTCATTCTTGCAAGAATCTTTTGGCGTCTGCGCCGATATAAGCCGATATGTAAAAAGATGGTTACATCATGACATGTCGGGGGATGGTCGCCGACCTTCGCAAAGTGAACTTTTCAACAGGGCCGAATCACCTTATCCGCCATGTCCATGATCTGCACCGTCATATCCATGGTGCCGATTTCACCGATGGCCAACTGCTCACGCATGTTATGATGATCCAGGCAGGTGCCGCAGGTGGCGATGCGCGCGCCTCGCTCCTGCAATTTTTGCAGACTGGTCAGCACCGGACTGCCCTGCGTCGTCAGATGTACGCCGCCATTGACGCAGCCAATGACATCGATCTGTACCTGTGAGTCCGCCAGTTTTTCGAGAAAAATCCGCAGCAGTTTTTTACCCAACTCGGCATCGCCTTCGCCCATCTTGTCAGAGTTCAAATACAGTAACGTCATCCAGATTTCTCCTGTGTTCGAGTCCGGTCTTCAAGATTACTCCTCAATGAGAATATAAGCCAAATATGTGAAAAAGTCAATTTTGTCACCAATTCGTCCGGGGAAAAAGTGCTTTTGGATTACTATTACCTGCCCCATTTGCAGCCTGGCCTCTCGCAGCGCCGATTTAATGATCGGGCATACCCCTGGTTTTGCTGCCCATCCGCATTCAGACAGAAATGCGCTTTTCTGTTGTGTTTTTCCCGAAAATTGTGTATATGAAAGTATCAAACAGGGAGGACGCACTATGTCGCATAGCTATGAAGAACTCAAGAAAAAGACCGTTGCCGAACTGCGGGAAATCGCCAAGGGTATGGATCACGAGGCTGTCAAAGGCTATTCCCAGCTCAACAAGGAACATCTGTTGGTGGCCGTATGCACGGCCCTCGGATTGGACATGCATGTGCATCATCACGCCAAATCGGCTGACAAGAAATCCAATTTTAAAAAGGAACTCAAATCCCTGAAAAAAGAACGTGATGCCGCGCTAACGGCCAAAGAGTCCGGTAAAGTGAAACGGATTCGCAGCAGGATGCGGCGCATCAAAAAACGCCTCGGACGTATCTAGCCTTGCTGATTCACCGCTCAAAAATGCCGAGTTGCGCAGACAAAAGATAAAACGCATCGATAGCAGCCTATGTGACTGTACTAAAATTTGGATCAAAACTGGATCTGAAATCATGCGAAAACTGCCCGGCGGGCTCTGCGCACTCGGCGGGTTAAGAGCAGGTTAATGGTTCATGAATAGTCGTAACCGAGTGTGTGTCTGATTTTTACAAGAGTCTGAATCCTTCGCCAGGATGTCTCTTGAATTGCAGAATTTTTGAAATAAAAAGCCCTGATTTGGCAAACACCAGGGCTTTTTTATTTGGCATATTTTTTGGGGGACGGATGCCATCGTTTTTATCAGCCGGCTGCGTTCGTTCGCTGAACCCAGCCTGGATAAACCGGAATCAAATGTTGGACCGCAAAGGTTTCCGGCATTTCTTGACCATTTTGTGCAAAATAATACTAATCGTGAATATGCCGGCTCACTTTGTGCAAGAAATAGCGGTGCAGCCTCTCATCCCCGGTGAGTTCGGGGTGGAACGTACACACCAGAATATGTTCATTCTCCGCCGCCACTATATCCTGGCGATGATATCCAAGGATCCGCACACTCGTTCCGCACGCTTTAATTTTTGGCGCGCGGATGAAGACACCTTCCACAACACTGGACGCGCCCGACAGCTCCAGTTTCACCTTATCGATGAAGGAATCCACCTGGCGTCCGTAGGCATTGCGCTCGACCGTGATATCGATCAAATCCAGCGTGGCATGCGGATGCCCCGGCACCTCATTGGCCATGATGATCAGGCCCGCGCAGGTGCCAAAGATCACTTTGCGGCGGCCGAACTCCTGCAGCGGCTGCCATAAGCCATGCTTCTGCATGACCGTTGTCAGCGTGGTCGATTCACCGCCGGGAATGATGAGGCCATCGCATTTCGACAAAACAGCCGGCGTGCGCACCAGTTGGGATTCGATCCCCATCTGCCGCAGCATATCCTGGTGTTTGGAGAAATCACCCTGAACCGCAAGAACCCCGATCTGCATCTACCAGCCTCGCCCCGCCATGCGTTCTTCTTCCGGTATGGCGCCCATTTCCAGGCCGCGCATGGCCTCGCCGAGTCCGGCGGAAACCTTGGCGATGAGTTTGAAATCCATGTAATGGGTCACCGCGGTGACGATGGCTTTGGACATCTTGACCGGGTCGCTGGATTTGAAAATGCCGCTGCCCACAAAAACGGTCTCCGCGCCCAGCTGCATCATCAATGATGCATCCGCCGGCGTGGCGACGCCGCCGGCCGAGAAATTCGGCACCGGCAGTTTGCCCAGCTTTTTCACCTCGCGCACCAGTTCCACCGGAGCGCCGAGGTTCTTGGCCTCGGTGACCAGCTCCTCATCGCCCAGCCCCTGGATGCGGCGGATGCCGCCCTGAACCGCACGCATGTGGCGCACGGCTTCGACGATATTGCCGGTGCCTGCTTCGCCCTTGGTGCGGATCATGGCCGCGCCTTCGGCGATGCGGCGCAGCGCCTCCCCAAGATTGCGGCAGCCGCACACAAACGGCACCTTGAATTTCCATTTGTCGACGTGAAATTCCTCGTCCGCCGGGGTGAGCACTTCGCTCTCGTCGATGAAATCCACGCCCAAAGCCTCCAGCACCTGGGCCTCGGCGAAATGGCCGATGCGGCACTTGGCCATCACCGGGATGCTGACTGTTTTCTGGATCGCCCGTATCACCGTCGGATCGGACATGCGCGCCACACCACCGTGAGCGCGGATATCCGCGGGGATGCGCTCCAGCGCCATCACCGCCACGGCGCCGGCTTCTTCGGCGATCTTGGCCTGCTCCGGCGTGGTCACATCCATGATCACACCGCCCTTGAGCATCTCCGCCAGGCCGATTTTTATCTTCATATTTTTGTCGTTTTGCATGTTAATACCCTCAGATAATCTCTACACCGATTCGCTGTCCACAGGTTAGTCGGCGACACCGGGGGTGCTAAAACACCCCAAATTTTCCCGTTGACAGCGAACATGAGCTCTACTCTTCTAAACGTAAAAGATATGAAAAATATTTTATATTATCAAGACAGGATTTTTCTTGCCATTCAGACAAATGCTTTGTATCGTATAATAAGGAGGATTAGCCCATGCAGATCATTAAAAAAATATCGAATTATCAGGCTGGCTGGATCGACGTCGCATTGATCAAAATCGCTGTATTCGCCGCTGCACTCTGCATGGCGAAATTGTGGCAACCCCTGTTGCGTCTCGACTGGCACTGGTACTTGATCATCTCGCTGGCTGCCGTCGCCAAACCGTTATACTCTTTTTTTCACAGGAGCGAAAAATGACCGGGAAAGATAATAATCATTCGCCTGCCTTCATCATCTTTCTTTTGCTGGCCGCTATGGGCTTGTGTCCCTCTCATGCGACTGAGCCGTCCGGCACTTCTCTCCCCTTCTGGCCGGAGGGCACCTATCAAACGGACATCTCAACGCCCGAACAAGTGCTTGGCTTTTCCGTGGGGACCCAACCCATCGAACAGGATGGGTTGGAACGCTATCTGCAGACCCTCGCCAGTCAGTCTAAACGGCTGTTGCTGCGGCAAGCCGGTACTTCCTGGGAGGGACGCGCCCTGCACTATCTGGTCATCAGCTCGGAGGAAAACCTGGCGCGCCTCGATGCGATAAAAACGGGCATTGATCAGCTGGCCGATCCGCGCACGCTGGCGATCACAGAAGCGAAAACGCTCATCGAGGAGCTGCCGGCCATCGCCTGGATGGCGTACAACATCCACGGCAATGAAACCTCCAGCACCGAGGCGGCTGTGCAGCTCGCTTATCAACTGGCCGCGGGCACAGACAGCACCACCCGCTCCCTGCTCGATAATCTCATCATCATTATCGATCCGCTGCAAAATCCCGACGGTCGTGCGCGCGCCGTGCAATACTGGCGCCAGTGGCGCGGGCCGGTTCTCAATGGCGACATCCAGAGTCTGCATCACAGCGGCGGCTGGCCGGGGGGCCGCGGCAACCATTATCTCTTCGATCTCAACCGCGATTTCCTCCCCCTCACCCAGTCGGAAACCCGGGCCCATGTCGCCGCGGTCAATGAATGGCATCCACAGCTATTTGTTGATTCTCATGAAATGGGCGGAATGGACACCTATCTCTTTTCGCCGCCGCGAGAACCGATCCACCCGCAAGTTTCCACCCGGATCCGCAATTTATGGAAGATCTTCTCCCGGGACCAGGCGCGCTGGTACGACCGCTACGGATGGCGTTACTATACGCGTGACTGGCACGAGCAGTGGTACCCGGGGTATGCGGATGCCTGGATTCTCTTCGGCGGCTGCGTCGGCATCCTCTATGAGCAGGCGCGCGTCGAAGGCTCCATGATCAAACAGCTGGACGGCGAGGTGCTCACCTATCGCGAGGCGGTGCACCACCATTTTATAAGCAGCATGTCCAATTTGATGACAGCCGCTCAAAACCGGCGCGCCCTGCTGCAGACCTTTTACGATACCCGTCTGGCGCCGCAAAAAGCCTACGCGCGGCTCGCGCAAAAAGCGCTGGTCATCGATCCGGCAAAACATCCGCGGCGCGCAGCGGCCATGATAGAAGGGTTGCAGCTGCTGGGCATTGAAGTGTCCCAAACCACCGACCCGGTCAGGGGCATCTCCGGCCGCGACTACTGGGGCCGTCCCGCCCCCGCAATCCTGAACGCCGGCGTCTACGTGATCGATCTGAATCAGCCTCTGGCCGCCCTGGTGCATGCCTTGTGCGATTTTGATCCGCACCTGCTCTCCAGCACCTTGCAGGAGGAGCGCAAGAGTCTCGAAAAATTGGGGGAGAGCCGCATTTACGATGTCACAGCCTGGTCTCTGCCCATGGCGTACGGGGTCGAAGCCTATTGGCTGAATCAATTGCCCTCAGGTAAACTGGTGCATGTGGATCAGGTGAGGAATGAGACGCCCGGTTTGCAACAAACCGCTACACCTTTTGCCTACATTATCAACTACAACCAGGAACGCGCTGCCCACGCCGGCCTGGATCTGCTGCAGCGCGGTTACACGGTATATGCCGCCGCAAAGGCATTCACCATGGAACAGCGTCAATATGCGGCAGGAACGCTGGTTCTTTTTGTCAGCAAGAATCCCCCTGATTTGCGGAACGTCCTGTCCGACATCGCGGCCAAGCACCATCTTGAAATAACGCCGAGCAGCACCGGACTGGTCGATGAGGGACTCGATCTCGGCAGCAGTCAGTACGCGCTGTTGAAAACGCCGCGCATCGCCCTGTTGGCCAACACACCCGTCTCCTCCACCAACATGGGCGAAATCTGGTTTATGGTCGAACAGGAAATGCAGGCAAGGCACTCGCTGCTGGACATCCAGCGCCTGGGCAATCTACAGCTCGATCTCTACAATGTCCTGATCCTGCCCTCCCTCTGGGGTGATACGCAGCAGTTGAAGAACATCCTTGGCAAAAACGGCATGGAGCGGCTGAAACGCTGGATCGAGGAGGGCGGCACCTTGATCGCCATGGGCTCCTCTGCGGTTTTCGCGGCCGATTCATCGGTGAAATGGAGTCAGGTGCGGCCGCGCAATCAAGCCCTTGATCAATTGGAGTTGTTCAAACAGTACGCCGAGCGGCAGCGCCGCGCGGAAAAACCGGTCATCGACAGCCTGTCCCTGTGGACGCAGCCGCCCGCGGCTCTGGATTCGGCGTTCCTGAAGAGCAAATCCAGCAAGCCGGCCGCTGCAGAGTTGAAAGCCTTGCAGGAGCGGGAAAAGTGGCTGGCGCGATTTCTTCCCAGCGGCGCCATCCTCAGCGCCGACTTGGATGCGGAGCAGTGGCTGAACTTTGGCCTGTCAGCGCGGATACCCGTCTTTATCGAAAACACCATGCCGCTGCTGGCCCGGGAACCGGTTCAGGTGGCAGCGCGGCTGGCGCCGGCTGCACAGCTGCGGCTCTCGGGGCTCTTGTGGCCGGAGGCGCGCGAGCTGCTGGCGGAGAGCGTCTACTGCAGCCGCGAGCAAGCCGGCCGTGGGCAGATCATTCTGTTCGCCAATGACCCCTATTTTCGCGCCTATTTCAAAGACACGGCGCAGATGCTGATGAACGCGCTGGTGCTTGGACCGGGGATGGGGACGGCGCAGCAGCTGAAGTGGTAGCACGCATGTATTGATGTACTCTTCATGGCGTTCAACCCCTGCTTGGGTTCCTGGAGGATGGAATCCTCCGACACATTCCGCACCGGGATTGGAACCCCGGTGCGATCAAAGGATGGGGACGGCGGCGGAGTTGCGATGGTGATAAAAAGTAGAAATGGCGGCATCCTTGCGAAGGCATGCAACCTTCGCAAGATTCAAGCAATCGACCGGACAGGAGAAAAATAAGTTCACATGAGGCATCCCTTTGTGATTCATCGCAGTGCACAAAACGGCCCCACAAAGCAGAGACGCCTCTGTTTTATTCATATTCCCTCGTTAACTATCCAACAAAATCATACGATATCCCACGCCCGATTCGGTGAGAAACAGTCGTGTCTGCATGGAATCGGCTTCAAGTTTCTTGCGTAGCTGGGCCATATAGATGCGCAAATATTGTGTCTCCTCAACGGCATGGGGTCCCCAAACTTCCTTCAATATCTGCCGGTGCGTAAGTACTTTGCCCGCGTGTTTGATAAACAGCATCAGCAGGGCATACTCGGTGGCTGTCAGTTTAACCGCTTCGTCATGGACTTTGACGATCCGATGCACGAGATCGACGCAAAGGTGGCCATTGCGGAATTCCTGCGCCTCCTGGATTGGTTGTGCGTGACGCGTTGCCACGCGGATACGGGCCAGCAACTCGCCGATGCCAAAAGGTTTAACGACATAATCATCCGCGCCCGCATCCAAGACCGCAATTTTTTCCTGTTCAGAATCCTGTACAGAAAGGATGATAACGGTCATGGAGCTCCACTCGCGAATTTTCGCGAGAACTTCCATGCCATTGATATCGGGTAGCCCCAGGTCCAGAATGACAACGCTCGGGTGCGACATGGCGGCTTGCACGATACCATCCTGGCCCGTTGCGGCTTCGATAACTTTATAGCCATCTGCTTCCAGAGTGACGCGCAGAAAACGGCGTATTTGCAGCTCATCGTCAATGATTAAAACTGTTTGAGGTACCGTCATTCGATTTCCTCCTCGATTGCGGGCGGTGCAATTTCAACGGGAATCAAGATAATGAAACGCGCGCCTTTTTTTTCACAATTTTGCGCCGTAATCGTGCCGCCATGAGCTTCTACAAATCCCCTTGCAATCGATAACCCGAGGCCGGTTCCCCCGGCGGAGGAGGCTGGCAGACGATAGAATTTTTCAAAAATATGAGCGATGCTTTGCGGAGGAAATCCTGGGCCATTATCTTCAATTTCGATTCTCAAATTATGCTCCTCTACCCGCGCGCACACGCGGACATGCGTACCCGATGGCGTATGCAATGCTGCATTCAGGAGGATATTCGCAAGAACCTGCTGCATCAGGACAAAATCCAGGCGGACAAAAGGGAGGTGGGGATCCATTTCGAGATGTATCGTATGATCCGCCAACTCGCTGTCGAGATCCCGCGTCACCACCCGCACAAGATCCTCGATATCGCTCCACTCAAGGTGTAATTTTACCATGCCGGATTCGAGGCGTGACATATCAAGCAGATTCTTGACCAGCCGGTTCAATCGCTGCGACGCACTGAAAATATCTTCCACTAAAAGCTTCCAATTAGGATTTGCGGCATCATTCAATTGCAAAAGGCTGCTCGATGCGCCCGTAATGGTTGCCAGGGGCGTGCGAAGTTCATGAGAAACAGAGTTCAAGAGCGTTTTGTGGAGCCGCTCGGATTCCGTCATGAGCTTCGCTTTTGCAACGGTATTTCTCAATAACTCTCTCTCAATGGCGACGGCAATTTGATGCAGAAATGTTTCAAGTTGACTCTCCTCTTCCGGTTTCAATGCCTCCTTCAAACGCACACCCACGACGCCGACAGCACCATTGCTGGTGTACAGAGGAAAGTAGAGTATTTCAAGCGCCGGGTACATTTTCGTCTTCCAGCCTGCTATCCGACGATTGCGGAACACCCATAACGCTGCCTCCCATTCCGCATCAGACAGGACAAATTCTCCACTGGCACGAGGCGTATCTTCGAGTTGATTGACATCATTCAAAAGAAAAAGCGCCGCTGGTGCATTGAATAAAAGAGAAAGCTGCTGAATGGCGGTTTGGATGATGTCATCCAGCGATCCAGCCTGGTTGATCTCTTTTGCCAGATTATAAAGAGCGCTGGTCTGCTCTTCGCGATGCCGCACCGCCATTTCCCGTTCTCGCACCCGTGCCGTCAATATTCCACCCATCAAAGCGATGAAAAAATACATCCCAACCATCAGGGCGTCAGAAAAATCATGAATATTAATGGTCATGCGTGGGGGGATGAAGAAGAAATTCCAGATGAAAGCACTGAGCGCCGCCGCCATTAATACCGGCCCTGGACCGGAAATCAAAGCCAGAAGCGAGATGATAAAAAGAAAAAACATCCCCACGGAGCGGTAATCGATAACGGCAGAGGCTAAATGGCATAAAACAGCCACGGCGACGACAAAGCCAAGTGCATAGAGATAGTTCTGCCACTGCAGTCTGTGAAAACGAGTGTATTTTGTTATCCGCATAGGTTCAATCCACCTTTAACCTGCATTCCTAATACGCAGAACAAGAAAGATTACGCTGCGTTCAGGCGAATACTTTCCTGGATCTCACTGCTTGATCGCAATTGACTAATAATTTTTATTAGCCACATTTTGATGAAGAACACAAGCCCGACGCGCACCTCATCATTATGAAATGTACCACTCATGACCATCAATATCAACTCTCTTTTATGCCGCTCATCCGATAAAGAGATCATCTTCAGCATATCTGATGCGTGCCGGCTGTTTTCGTCCCATCAATGCAAATCCAATGGTCAAAGGTCCGACGCGGCCGATGAACATGGTAATCGTCAACAGAATTTTTGCCGTGGTTGTCAAGGTGGGGGTGATTCCCATGGATAACCCGGTATTGCCCAGCGCGGACGTTATTTCAAAAATAACAGCTAAAAAAGAACCTTTTTCAGTCATGGTCATGACGAAAATATCCAAAAGTAATATGGCCAGAAAGAAGAGAAACACAGCCATTGCTTTGCGGATGTCGTTCCATGACGCGCGTCGCTGGAACAGATTGATGTCTTGATCATTTTTTATGGCCGCCCAAAGCGTAGCTCCCAGCAACCCCAGGGTGGTTGTCTTCATGCCACCTCCGGTGCTTCCTGGCGAAGCGCCAACAAACATCAGAATAATGAGCGCAAACAGGCTTGCCGGTTGCATGGAGCCGATATCGACACTGTTAAAGCCGTCCGTTGTGGACGCGGAAATCGCTTGAAACGTGGCAATGAGGATGCGGTCACCCAAACCCGTTTTTTCCGGCCAGGCTTCAGCCATCAATATGATAGCGGAACCGGCGAACAACACAACGCCGGTCACTGTCAGGGCCAGTTTACTATGAACGGAGAGACGGCGGGGGTATGTTTTAGCGAGCCAATTTTTAAAATAGATGTGCAGATCATTCAACACAAAAAATCCGATCCCCCCAGCCAGTGAAACAACGTTAATAACGAGATTAAATCCCACGTCTCCTTGAAAAGGGATCAGGCTGGAGGGGAAAAGGGCAAAACCCGCCGTACAGAAGGTGGAGACAGAATGAAAGATGCCAAGATAAAGAGACTTGAAAAAAGTATATTGAGGCATCCAGTAAACAGTGAGAATGAGGGCGCCGACTCCTTCAAATAGAAGGGTGAAATTAATCACCTTGAGAAAGTATTTTTTCAAATCGCCCAAGTTTGGCCCTGCGAGGGATTCAACCGCTACTTGCATGCTGTTAAATGACAACCTGCGCTGCAAGATGAAAGCCGCGAATGCAATAAAGGTCATATATCCCAAGCCGCCAATCTGGAAATCGATGAGAAGGATGATCTGCCCGAACAGGGTATAGTAACTGCCCACATCAACCACGGTAAGCCCGGAAGTGCTGATGCCTGAGGTGGCAAGAAACAATGCATCGACCAGTGGTTGGGATTTTTCCTGGGTCGTCGCAATCGGCAGTGTAAGAAGAAATGCAAAAAGCCAGACGAGTACGAGATAGCCAGATACCAACAGCTGCAATGGTGTGAAGGTGCGAAAAAGCCGAATAAATTTTTTCATGATTTTTCAACAACATCGTGATACTGATTATTTGAAAATAAATATAATCAATTAGATATATAGAAACCGTCAAGATTGGGGTGAAACATGTAAAAAAAATATAAAAATAGGGCAGAACGAGCGGGGCTCAGATCAGGCATAATAAAGTGAGGATAAACAGCAGGACCAGGTCCGGAAATTTTAGACTGGTCTGGTCCTGGCAAGAAGGGCGATGATGCTATTTTCGACGGCGGCGCAGGGTGTAGCCACGCTGGCTGCTTGCGAATAAGAATTTTTCCAAAAACTCCTGCACCCACATTTTACCTTGCCTTTGGCGCCCAGTTATTGTATAATTTGATATACTTTATTAGCCTGCTGGGTGGTCACAAAAACAGTGAAAAAAGCGTGAATAACCGCATTTTTCCAGTCCAGGCCCCCACATTGGAGCTGCACTTATTTTAGGCAACGGGCCACAGAGCACGGCGTGATCAAGCTAAAGATACTCCTGATAAGATAACATGATATAACACTTTGCAAATTGGACGATTCATGGAAAATAGACTTTTTATTTATAGCAGAAACCCGCGTGCCCTCCAGGAAGAAATCGTCTGGGGCGGTGCGTTGATGCGCCGGGCCTATTACAGCAAAGCCACCTGGCTCAGAGACAGGATATTCAAATCGCCGCTGTTGTCGCAGCTTATGGGCTGGTACTTTGACTCCCGCTGGTCAACAGGCCGCATCCAAAAATTTGTCAATCAGATGCAGATCAACACAGAGGAAATACTCTTGCCACTTTCCTCTTTTAAATGCTTTAACGATTTTTTTATCCGCCAACTCAAACCGGCGTCCAGACCCTTTGACTCCGCCGCAAATGTCTTGAGCGCAGCCGCGGAGGGCCGCGCGTTGTTCTTCCCCTCTCTGACGGAAAAAACCAGCCTGAGTATCAAGGGCAAAGCCATTACGATTGCTGACATACTGCCGGATATTCATGGCCTCTTTGTGGACGGCGCCGTAGCGGTGATCCGCCTCAATCCCACCGATTATCACCGCTTCCACTTTCCGTGTGATTGCGAGATCGCCGATTCGTGCCAAATCAAGGGCGCCTATTATTCGGTCAATCCCATCGCATTCGAAGTGGGACTCAATCCCTTCAAGGAAAACGTGCGCACCGTGACGCTGCTGCAGTCGAAAGCTTTCGAGTATGTGGCTATGGTGGAAGTGGGCGCCTCCGGCGTCGCCTCCATCGTGCAAACTCATAGTGACAAACAAGCCTTCAAAATGGATGAAAAAGGCTATTTTAAATTTGGCGGTTCCACCGTGATCCTGTTTTTCCAAAAAGATAAAGTCGTTTTCGATGAAGACCTGGTGCAAAACAGCCGCGAAGGCTTCGAAACCTTCATCAAAGTGGGAGAAACCATCGGACGGGCGCGGTAACCGCACAGCTGGGATGCTCTTTTCAAAGAGGCCGGGATTCTGTTACTGCATACGTATCGGGCGCAGTATCGGCGAAACCGGGTTGCTTTTCTTGCCGCAAACCGCTGCAACTGAAAGCGGTCAGCTTTTGCATGGTGCTTATGCAATAAGGAATCACGTCAAAAATCGCGCCAAGCCGCCGGACAACCTGTTAGAAAATATTCAGCAGTGATCCTGTCAGACAGTTGCGAGGATAACGGGAAATGAATAAAATCAGAAACTCATTTAACGCGTTCTTGAGCGCGACCGCCGTAATCTGTTACATCGCCGCACTCAAACTCATCCTCAACATCGCCTTCCACGGCCGCTACGGCTATTTCCGCGACGAATTGTACTATATCGCCTGCAGCGATCACCTCGCCTGGGGTTATGTGGATCAGCCGCCGTTGTGCGCCGTGATCCTGGCGCTGACCCGCTGGCTGTTGGGCGATTCGCTGTACGCCCTCCGCTTCGCGCCCGCGCTGGCCGGCGCCGCGGTGGTCGTCCTCACCGGACTCATGACGCGCCTCATCGGCGGCAGCCGTTTTGCGCAGATGATCGCCGCCCTGGCCGCCGCGGTCTCCCCGGTGATCCTGGGCAATGCGGCACGATACTATTCCATGAATGCGTTCGACCTGCTGTTCTGGGCCCTGGCCGCCTGGATCGTTATCAAAATCATCGTCCAGGAGCGGCCGGGATGGTGGCTGTGGTTCGGCGGCGTCGCCGGACTGGGGCTGCTCAACAAATATTCCCTGGGTTTCTTCATCATAGGACTCGTCCTCGGCTTGCTGCTAACGGCCGAACGCCGGCAGTTGCTGGATCGCCGTTTCTGGCTCGGCGGACTCATCGCAGTCATTCTCTTCCTTCCCCACGTCATCTGGCAGGTGCAGAACGATTTTCCCTCCCTGGAATTCATGCGCCGGGCAGCGGGCGAGAAAAACGTCGCCATCCCGCCGCTGGAATTTCTCTTCGGCCAGTTCATGCAAGTGGGATTCGCCCAATCGATCCTGTGGCTGCTTGGACTGGGCTTTTTTGCCTTTCACCGTCAGGGCAAATCCCTGCGTCTGTTCGCCTGGAGCTATGGGGCAGTTTTCCTGATCATGATCCTCAGCCACGCCAAAGTCTATTATCTGACCCCCATTTATGCGCCGCTGATGGCGGCCGGCGCCGTGATGCTGGAACGCGCCTCGTGGAAATGGCTGCGGCCGGCTTTCATCACCGTACTCATCACTCTGAGTCTGCTGGCCATGCCCTTTGCCATCCCGGTGCTGCCGGTGCAAGAGTTCATCGCCTTCTCCAAGACGCTGGAATTGTCGCCCAAACCGGAAGAACACACGACCCTGGCAGATTTGCCGCAATATTACGCGGACATGTTCGGCTGGGAGGAAATGGTCGAACAGATAGCTAACATTTACAGCACACTCACTGCGGAGGAAAAAGCCCACTGCGTGATCTATGTGCGCAACTACGGTGAAGCCGGCGCCATCGATTTCTTCGGCCGCCGCCACGGACTGCCGCACGCGCTGTGCCCGCATAACAATTACTGGCTCTGGGGCCGCGGCGATCATCCCATGCAAGTAGCGATTGTTTTCGGCACACATTATAATCTGGAGGAAAATCTGGCGGATCTGCAGGGTCCCGGCCGTTTTGCAGAAGTACAGCTCATGGCCACCACCCGTCACCCTTATGCGATGCCGTTCGAAAACGGCCGGCAGATATTCCTCTGCCGCGGGCCGCAGTTCACTTTCGCGCAGATCTGGGCGGAAGAAAAAGTATTCATCTGATCGCGACAAATGCAATGATTCACTTGACGATCGCTTTGACTTTTTTATTGATTTTGATGCTGTTGAATAACTATATTGCCTTGACAGTTTTTGCAGCGAAAAAACAAAGCGGCTGATTCTCATTCCATCCATTATAAAAGGACCTTATCCCGCGATGCAGTCAACACTTTCCACCACGGCGATGGCACGCATCACAGCAGCCATTGCCGTCGACGGCCAATTCATCTCCGGCAGCCCTTTCGGATCAGGCCACATTAACGATACCTACCGGATCGAGCTGCTGCAAGAAGGAAAGCAGCGCAACTATATCCTCCAGCGCATCAACACCGCCATCTTTAAACAACCCGATGAGCTGATGGAGAACATCCTCCGCGTCACCAATCACCAGCGTCATAAAATGGCTCAACAACACGCGACGGATATTGAACGCCGCTGCCTGCAGTTTTTCCCCACCAGGAATGGCGCGCATTTTTTTAACGACAGCGACGGCGGTTGCTGGCGGATGTGTCAGCTCATCGAGCGCACCCGAACCTTTGACATCATTGCCTCTGCGGAGCAAGCTTTACTGACCGCCGCCTCGTTTGCCCGGTTTCAAAAAATGCTGATCGATCTGCCAGGCCCCCGGCTTCATGAGACCATCCCCAATTTCCATCATACCGCCTCGCGTTTTACGGATTTTGAACAAGCCCTGCAGCAGAACCGCGCCGGGCGCGCCGCCGCATGCCAGCCGGACATCGACTTTGCCCTGCAGCGTCGGGCGCTGGCGCCCGTCCTGATCGATCTCATGAAAAGCGGAGATATTCCCGAACGCATCACCCACAACGACAGCAAACTGAACAACATCCTGCTGGACGAGAGCACGGGAGAAGCTATCTGCATCATCGATCTGGATACGGTGATGCCCGGCAGTGCCCTCTATGATTTCGGCGACATGGTGCGCAGCGCCTCCTGCACCGCCGCGGAAGATGAATCCGATTTGAGTAAAGTGCAAATCGATCTGGCCATGTTCAATGCGCTGGTGGAGGGCTATCTTTCCGAAGCCGCTGCGTTCCTCAATCCGGTGGAAATCAATCATCTCGTTTTTTCCGGCAAACTGATCACCTTTGAGCAAGGCATCCGTTTTTTGGGCGATTACCTCAACGGCGATACCTATTACAAAATCAAATACCCGGAGCACAACCTCGTGCGCGCGCGCAATCAATTCAAACTCGTCGCCTCCATCGAGGCGCACGAACCTGAAATGGAAGAGATGGTGCGCCGGATTTCTAACCAGAATTATTAACCGCCGAGGCCGCGGAGATACGCAAAGAAAAGCAAAACATACTAACAGCATCAATAGTCGCTTTTAAAACTGAAAAGAAAGTTAAATTGTACTTTGTTCCCTACTTCAACAATAACAGCCCGGCGGTCTTTGCGCCATCGGCGGTTCATGAATAAATCGGGCTTAACAATTCTACATTGAGTGAGTCGCACTCTTCGTAACCTGCTGGCACAGGTTTGAGCCTTCTCGGTACTAAGAAAAGGTTAATCACAGGAAAGGATGTATCATGGCGGACGCAATAAACAGCAACTCAAAAAGCGGCTATAATCGTTTCCTGCTGCTGGTGGCGGGACTGGGCGGGTTACTCTATGGCGTGGATGTGGGCATCATCGCCGGCGCCCTGCCCTATCTGGAAGCCACATCCGGCCTCAATGCCGGCCAGCTCTCCTTCATCGTCGCCGCCGTGCTGCTGGGCAGCGTCATCTCGACCCTCTTCGCCGGCATGCTCGCCGACTGGATGGGCCGCAAGAAGCTGATGGCACTGAGCGGCGTTTTGTTCGTCGTCAGCATTCCGGCCATAGCGCTCGCCCAGGGATATGGCCCCCTGGTTCTCGGCCGCCTGCTGCAGGGCATCAGCGCGGGACTCATCGGCGTGGTCGTCCCCCTCTATCTGGCCGAATGCCTCAGCGCATCGACGCGCGGGAAAGGCACCGGCATCTTTCAATGGCTGTTGACGCTCGGCATTGTGGCGGCCGCCTTCATCGCGATTTTCTTCAGCATTTGGCTCAGCAATGTGGAAGCGCTCGGCGATGCCGCCAAACTATTCGCCGCCAAGGATACGGCCTGGCGCAGCATTTTCTGGGTCTCCTTGCCGCCGGGCATTCTCTTTGTCATCGGCAGTCTGCTCGTCGCCGAATCGCCGCGCTGGTTATACAGCCGCGGCAAAAAAGAGGCGGCGCGCGCCGCCCTGCTGCGCTCCCGCACGGAAGAACAAACCGAGATCGAACTGCGCGAGATGGAAGAGAGCCTGCAAGCGGAGAAAAAATCGCGCAAGGTCAACGGTCAAGCCGTGAAAGAATCGCTGCTCAAACGCAAATACGTCATCCCCTTTTTGCTGGCCTGCATCATCCTCGCCTGCAATCAGGCCACGGGTGTCAATTCCATCATCGGCTATAACGCCACCATCCTCATCCAGGCGGGATTGTCCGATGTGGCCGCCCATTGGGGCTATGTCATCCTCACCAGCGTCAATTTTTTGATCACCATCATCGGCGTCATGCTGGTCGACAAAAAAGGGCGGAAATTTCTCCTCTCCCTGGGCTCGGCAGGCATCATCGGTTCCCTGGTGGTGGTCGCCTTGTTGTTCAATGGCGTGGAACAGCAGCGCATCGACTGCCGCGAACAGGTGCAAATGCAGGTGACGGGTGAACAGAGCCTGACCTTGCCGTATAACCCCGGCATCGCAATGCAGATACTGGGGGCGAGCGGTCCCGCGGGACAACCCCTGCTCGGCAATCCCTCCAGCCTGATTATCATCTACTCGTACGGCGATTTCCGGGCGGCCACCAAGGTGGTGCGCTCAAGCGACAGTCTCGCCAAACCGATCCAGATCGATCGCGCCACCAGCCTGCCTTCCAACAAAACCATCGCTTTTTTCACCAATCCCTTTGCGGATCTCGATGCCGCCCAATCGGCGCCGCTGAAAATTGAAAATGCCCTGGTCACGCCCGTGCCTTCACAAGAACGCGGCTGGACCATCGCTATTTTTCTCTTTATATTCATGGGCTTTTTCGCGGTCGGACCCGGCGTCTGCGTCTGGCTGGCCCTCTCGGAACTCATGCCAACGCGCATCCGCTCCAATGGCATGAGCATCGCGCTGCTCATCAACCAGGCGGTCTCCACCACCATCGCGGCGATTTTTCTGCCCACCGTGGGCAAATACGGCTATTCGACCATCTTTTTCATTTTTGCCGGATGCACGGTCATCTATTTCATCACCGCGGCCTTTTTCCTGCCGGAGACCAAGGGAAAAACGCTGGAAGAGATCGAAGCCCATTTCAGCAAGTCAAAGGCCTAGAGGTACCGATTTTTCAACCCGGATTCTGTGCTACTACACCCATAAAGCTCAAATGCTCTCACTTCATGGGTGAATGGGAATGAGCTTTGAGTGCTCCCTGACACAGGGTCCGGGTACAAAACAAATCCAAGGAGCTTGACATGAAACTGCAGCGCGTTTTGATGTCTTTTGCGTTAATGGCCATCCTGGTGTCCTGCACCCGGGAAAAAATAATCATTCAACCGGAAGTGACAAAAACCATCAAGATCGGTGGTCTCTTTTCCATCACCTCAAACCTCGCGGCGCTGGGACAGGACAGCAAGACCGCCATGGAGTTGGCCATCGAGGACATCAACGCCGTCTTCAGCAAAAACGATCAGCCCATCCGTCTTGCCGGCGTGATCGAGGACACCCAGCTCGACCCAACCCTTGCCACCAATCTCCTCAAGGCACAGGCAGGGCAAGGCATCAGGTATTTCGTCGGACCTTCGTCCAGCGCCGAAGTGGATGCGGTTAAATCCCACGCCGATGCCAACAATCTTCTGGTGATCAGCCATTACAGCACCGCCGGCAGATTGGCCATCGCGGATGATAATATTTACCGCTTTTGCCCTTCCGATATGAGTGAAGGTCCGGCTATTGCGGCGTTGTGCAAGCTGGACGGCATTCAGGCCATGGTGCCGTTATGGCGCAATGATGCCGGTAATCAGGGATTGCACGACGCGGTGAAAACAGCCTTTGAGGCAAACGGCGGCACTTTTTTCAGCGGATACCGCTATGAACCAGCCACAAGCGATTTTTCTGCTGCAGTCGCGCAAATCCGTGCCCAGGTGGACCAGGCCATCGCGCAAAAAGGGGCCGCTAAAGTTGCGGTTTATGCCGCCTCTTTCGACGAAATCGTCACCATCTTTCGCACCCTGGCCGCGGACACCGTGCTCACGGGCATCAAATGGTACTGTGGAGATGGGGTGGCGTTGAACGAGACCTTGCGGGGCGATGCCGTTGCCTCCGCGGTTGCTTTTCAAACGCAGGCGGAGAGTCCCAATCTGAGTTTTGATCAATCGGCCGCTGCCATCTGGGAGCCCCTCGCCGCACGCATAAAAAGTAAAACCGGCAATGACGCCAATCCATTTTCATTGGCGGTCTATGATGCGGTCTGGGTGCTGGCCAATACGCTGAACGCGACCGATGGATCCGGCGTGGTCTGGCCCGATTTCAAGACAGAATTTGCCCGTCAGGCCAATTCCTATTTCGGCGCCACCGGCTGGACTGTATTGAATGCAGCCGGCGATCGCAAAGCGGGCAATTATGATTTCTGGCGCATCGATGCCAGCGGCGGAAAAACTACGTGGGTCAAGAGCGCCTATTATGATGGGACCAATGATCAGGCGACGCGAAATTTAACGGCCCTTTGAAACATTCTGCCAGGCGAAAGTTCGTAGTCCCGACTTCAGGCGGAAATGAGGCCGGCTAAAGCCGGTACTACGAACGCTGGCTATACCAGAACCGGCGAAAAGCGTACAAAAAATCCTGCCAGGCGAAAGTTCGTAGTCCCGCTTTCAGGCGGAAATCCATCGTCGCTGCGCGCTTTAGGAAAACGCGTTTTGCTATACACATAAGTATGACGCCCTCCCCCCGCCTGTCATCCAGCAGGGACCTTTTAGCAAATACCAACTGCATCCGCCACCGCGCTGGTGTCGCCAACGGCGCGGCATGGTTCTATTCTTTTTGTCATCCTGTAAGGATCTTGTGGCGTCTACACCGAGACCTGCCGCGGATGCTAAAAGATGGTTACACCATGACAAGGGGGAGAAGGACAAGGGGGATGACAAAGGGGGAAGATGACAAAGGGGGAAGATGACAAGGCGCACCCCCGGGAATGAGATGCCCGGGGGCTCGATGGACACGGCTTAATCATTCTTTATTCCGCCCAGGGAAATGATTCCCTGGGCGATCAATATTATTACTACTGCGTGTCGAATACATTAAATCCTCCGGTAAGATTGGACTTTTTACTTCCGGCTACCTCATGACTATACATCTTCCATATAGCCGGATTTTCACCACTACCTACCGGAAAATTTTCCTTATTTCGTCACCACCAGTTTCCGCACGGACTGCTGCGCGCCAGCCGTAAGCCGGCAGAAATAAGTGCCGCTGGCCATTTGTCGGGCTGACCACTCCACCTGATACCACCCGGCCGCCTGCTCGCCATCGACCAGTATGGCCACCTCATGACCCAGCATGTCATAGATTTTTAAGGTCACATGACCGGCATTCGCCAGCTGATAGGGGATGGTGGTGACGGGATTGAATGGATTGGGATAATTCTGGCCCAAACCAAACTCCAGCGGAACAGCGGCCAAAACCACGCTTTCACTCGCCGGTTTGGCGCCTCTTTGATCGAGACAGTGCACGCCAAATTCGACGATCTGGCGCCAGCCGCCCGAGGTCCATTTGGGCTCGACCACCACCAGCTTGAGATATTTCGCTTTTGTGCGTCCGGGCAGGCCATACTTTTTCTCCGTTCCCACCTTGATCTTCAAACGCGTCAAAAATTGAAAATCGTTCTCATCCTGTCCGGCCGTGGAGACGTAGAAATCCACGACTTTGGCCTGACGCTCGGGATAGCGATCGTCATCCACGCCGTTATCAGTCTGCATCGTCAAATAGTCAAACTGATAGGTCTCCCCATCACCGAAGCGAAAGATCGCCCAGGCATCCTTGCTGTAATCAGAGCCTTTGGGCTTGACCGTGGCGGTGCCATCCCAGCCATCCCGGTCGCCGTCAACGGCATTTTCCCAGGACTGGCCAAAATGAGAAGGAGACCCTTTGACAAAAACCAGCGCATTGGGCGCCACCACCGCGGCCATGGCCAACTGCGGCGCCTGCACCTGAATCTGACCGCGGCTGATAAAATCGCTGATCAGGGCTGTGATCTGTTCTTCGCTGGCGCCCAACTTGCGCGCATTCACTACCAGTTCGGGCACCGTGATGTCGCGCTCTCCCCCGCCATCCGCGCAGCCATTGCCATATTTCCACGCCCGCGCACGCGATTGCGTCAGGCGCACGTAGAGATCCGTATAGTCGTAGGTATTCTGCACCTGCGTGGCGTGGTTGTAATCGTTCCAGGAATGAATCAGCACCCATGGCGGAAACGCCGCGTTAAGCTTATCCCAGGTCGTGGTGTAGACCCGGCCATCGAGACGCTGCATCCAGTGGTTAATCCCGTTGACGTAAAGACGATCATCATACCCTGGCCATACGCCTGCGGTTATAAAACGGATATCCAGATTAGCCGCAGTTGCATAAAACTCATCAAGATACTCTTCGCCCCACTTCATGCCGCTTTGATCATCCCAATTGGCTTTTTCATGCAACGGCCAGGGATAGACGCTGTCCACCAGACCGGCGGGTTCTGTGTAACCCGGTTCCCAGTTCCAGCAGACCACGACCTTTTCAGGAGAGGCGCCCTGCAAGGCCGTCATAAAATCCTGTACCGCCAGAGTGTGTTGCGGCGCGTAGACGAACAGCGGCCGGGGCAAACTTTCCCGCTGGTGATAATAGGCGGGGTGGGTGAACACGGAATCGGCCAGAAACACGAGGTTGTCGTCCAGGTCCCCCAGAGCTTCTTCATGATAAGCGACGATGATGCGAAAATCAAAGCCGCTGGCGCCATACTGCTGATAGAGCCGTTCAGCCGTATCCAGCAGTCCTTTGAGACCGGATTGTTCATAAGAATCCTTGCCGAACCAATTGACGACAAAAGCATCGACATGCGCGGCCCAGGCTAACAGGATATCGTGCTCCCACATATCGGGATCCGTCGAATCGAATAGTGGATTGATATCCGCCTGTTGATGGCTGGGCACATAGAGATCAAATGCGGCTGTATCCGCAATGCCGCCCTGGTTTTCAGCACTCCAGTGACGCAGCGGATGGGCGCTCTTCTCTGAACCGTACCAGGGATCATACCAGGCCAGAACCTCTCTGCAGCTGGCGCCTTCCAATGGCGTATAGCC
Organism: Candidatus Zhuqueibacterota bacterium; assembly: GCA_963169875.1. Lineage (GTDB taxonomy): Bacteria > Zhuqueibacterota > Zhuqueibacteria > Residuimicrobiales > Residuimicrobiaceae > UBA2214. Next base: position 8,242 of record CAUJEL010000028.1, on the reverse strand, counting down.
GAAATCGGCCTCGCGATGGCGCTCGCCTTTGTCCAGGGAGATGGAATAGGGCAGATTAAAGGTGGTATTGCGCAACCCCCAGGGAATGGTCGCGGCGTCCAGGAGGATAGTGTACCGGCCCGCGGGGACATTTTTGAACAGATAGTTGCCATTCTCATCGGTCATGGTTTTGGAGATCTGGAAGCCAAGATCGTTGACGAGCCGTAAAGTGACGTGGGCCAGTCCCTCTTCATTCTCATCCTGGCGGCCATTGTGATTGCTGTCCTCCCAGACCCAATCGCCGATGCTGCCCAGATGTTCTGGCGGCACCGGCACAGTTATGATGGGTTTCCCCTCATCACTGACGCCGGAGATGGTCTCAAAAAAACGCATGTTTTTGGAATTGCCCATATCCACGCCATAGATGTTGACCTGATAGACGCCGGCCGGCAGCGCGTTCGCATGGTAATCCATTATAGAGGGATCAAACGGCGCTGTATCGACGCGGAATTTTTCCCATTCGCGGTTGCCTGAGGGATTATCATTGCGATAGACCGCGCCATCCGGCGCCACCAATTCATAATAGACATTGGGTGTGCGCAGGTAAAGGGGATAGGGCGTATCATCTACCGGTGCGGCCAGGCGCACACCCTCCGGCAGGGTTTCATCGCCGAGATAGCCCCACGGCGGCAACACGTTATTGGGCGTGTTTGGATCATCGGTGTCGTGGGGCAGGCTGAGGCTGGCCTGGCCATAATCAAATTCGCCATCCCAGAATTCAATGTAATTCACCGGCCTGGGCAAATAAAAGAACCATTGGAATGTCCCGTCATAGGTGGTCGGTACAAACGGACCATAGGGAGGGGTCAAACTTGTCTGGGGATAGATGTACGGTAAATCCAGGACCGAAGTTAATCCACCGACAAATTCGAAGGTATTGGCGTGAATTCCCAGTTTTCCATTGACCCTGAGTTTGAAACGATTGGCGTACCACTGCGGGAAGTGCGGATTGTTGGTGGTAACCTGGAGACGGTAGATATAATTGCCATTTTTATTGCGCGCCTCAGGCCGCAAGGGCACCACACAGTCGTACCAGGCATCATCCGGCATCATGGTGCTGTTCCATGTGCCGCACAAAACCATGTCCGTGCCGTCACCCTGGGGATCAGCGTACACGATGTATAGTGTAGGGGGCGGCGTGATATTGGCGGCCCGGGCATCCCAATGACCGATTGTGTGGGCGGTGATATCCCCGTCATAGATCCCCAGCCGCAAAGTCGGCCAGGTCTGACTGACTTCAAGACGAAACTCCAGCAACTCTGTGCCGATATCGCCGGAAGCGCCGGTGCTGATGATTTCGAACATTTTGGCATCATGCTCATTCGCCGTCGGCAAATACGAATACTCCTGGCTGAAGAGCTGCGCGAACGAGAAAATCATCGCCAAAAACAGTAACCATTTCTTCATGTACATTCTCCTTTTCGTAATTTGAGTTGTTATCAGAAAGGCAAACTCACACACACCTGAAGATTGGTCATCAACCACTCAAATATTGTCAACATCGTATCAACTGTCTCTCTCACAGGCGGGTGTAAGCTTTAATAGAGTCTGGTTTAAAAAAGGCACAGGACACACTTCAGCAGCGAAGGTTGCCGCGTCTGATAAAGGCGCAAACGATTATATTCAAATATCATGCCAAAACACATGCGATCATCTACTAAATATCAATAACTTACGTCGCTATTGTCGAGCGTAGATTCGTGAAATAAAGAATGTATGGTCTATCCGGTCTAATTTTTGTGACACCTCGCAATAGAAATGCGACAGCAATAGTGCACAGGAGAGGGTTTGGTCGATTTGGGTCATCTATGGTTATGAAGGAGTGGCCATCACACGGTAAGCAATCATGACGGCAAATGAAAAACCCCACGGTGTGATCAGGGGACGTCCCCGGGGGGTTGATATCGGCATGTTTATGAGCAGAGAAACAGAGGCCGGCTAAAGCCGGTACTACGAACGCTGGCTATACCAGAATCAGCGATAAGCGGCTGTAAAATCCAGGCAATCGAAAGTTAGTTGTCCCGCCTTCGGGCGCAAATGAGGCCGGCTAAAGCCGGTACTACGAACGCTGGCTATACCAGAATCAGCGATAAGCGGCTGTAAAATCCAGACAATCGAAAGTTAGTTGTCACGCCTTCGGGCGCAAATGAGGCCGGCTAAAGCCGGTACTACGAACGCTGGCTATACCAGAATCAGCGGTAAGCGGCTGTAAAATCCAGGCAATCGAAAGTTAGTTGTCCCGCCTTCGGGCGCAAATGAGGCCGGCTAAAGCCGGTACTACGAACGCTGGCTGTCCCGGTTGCACACCGGCTGTCTTTCGCGGTCAATTCTTTTTCAGTATCCGGTCCACAGCCTTGTCCAGTGCTCTCTTTTTGGCCTGTTCCAGCCGCTGCTCCAACTCTTTCTTTTTTTCTTCAAGCATGCGCAAGTTTTCGTCAGCCAGCGTTTTATAGGCATTGAGCTTGCCTTCCACTTCATCCCGCTTGGCGGCAAAGGCTTTTTCAAAGGCGGCGCGTTTGCCGGCGATCTCTTTTTCCACGCGGCTGCGCACCTGATTCTGCAAGGCGGTTAATTCAGCGCCCACCACACGCTTGATGCCGGCGGCGAACTGATCATCCAGATCCGTGGTGAAAGAGGCGCCCGCCCCTTCGGCGGCGCTCCAGATTTTGAATCCCGCGTTAAAACCGTTGACATCCGCCAGCACATCGCGGGCGAGCCGTTCGCCGATGTTGCGCGGCTCTTGTAGAAAAGTCAGCTGCAGTGACCGCAGCTGCAGATCGCCGTGGACGCGGAAACCCTCTCCCGGCATATTCACCGCCAGATTCATCCCCAGAACCGCACCCGGAGCCGTGGCCGGCAAAAAGTCGGCTTTGCCCAGGTCAAAACCCCGCAATTGCAGTCCGGTCATCCTGATGTTATATTCGTCTTGCGGCTGCTGCTGACGCCGGTCCATGGTGCCGGAAAATGCCACGTCGAGTGAACCGCCGCGGGTTCCCTGCAGTGCGATGCTCAACGGTACACCGGCCACGCGTTGCTCCGAAGAGATGTTTTTCACGAGGCCCTGCAGATAGATATAATCCGGGTTCTGCGCGCGATCCGTCCCCCCGCTTATTTTCAGTTCCTTGATCCAGAGTTTGGGATAGCCGCGCTCAACCGGGAAAGAGATATCCTGCCCGCGGAACCGCGGCGGCTTGATGTAATCGGGCGCGGGGGTATAGCGCTGCGCCAGCGCGCGGCCGGCATCGACCCAGTCGGCCGCTTGCTTCGCGTCGGACAAGATTTTCCGGCCGATGAATAATTCCGCCAGTCCCATGGCATTGATATCCGGGAGCCGTGCCAGCGACAGCACCTGGCGGATATCCTGAGCCATGGCCTCATCGAGCGTGCCCACCGATGCGGTGAGATTCTGCACCTGGCCGGTGATACCGGTGTAGCGATCCTGAAATTGATTGCGAAAATCCTCGACCGCTTTTCTCGATTCATCCACCGTTTTGAGCGCCGCGGTGATCTGCTCCACGGTTTTCAATTCTGCAGGTTTGATCGCGGTCAGACGCATCTTGATCTCCTGCAGACGTTCCTCGCTCGCCCGAAAGGTCGTGAGCGTGCTGTCCCATTGAGAAGATGCAGCGCTTACATTATTCTGCAGGGAATCCACCAGGGCGAGCGTCTGAAAATTCTGCGCCTTCACCAGGCTGTCGATATTCAGAGAACTGCGCCACAGCGTCGGATCAAAGATCGGGGTGGAGCTGAGTGTGTTTTGCAATAGCTGTTTAATCTGTTCAGAATAGCTGCCTTCGCCCGAATCCGGCAGCAGGTAGCCGCGGCGGTTGGCGATGAAGCCGTTGCGGGTGCGACGTGTGCCGAGCACAATATTTTCCACCTGCATGGATTCGATGACCGTCTTGCCGCGCAGCAGCTGCGCCAGACTCATGGCGTAGCGTACCCGGCCGGTCTCGAAGAGATTGCGCATGGAATCGCTACTGGATGCCACCTGAAGCCGCTCAAATTGAATGACCAGCGGGGAGAGCGATATGCCGAGTCCGTCGATTTCGACGCGGGCGCCCGCCAGCTCTTCGCCGGCGCGCTCCAGACCCGATTCAATCCAGCAGTCCATGAAAATCCAGGCAATAACCAGGAAGATGAGCAGCGGTATGAGAACAAAAAAGACGATTTTTTTTCTCATGACAAGCCTCCCAGGTCGCGAATTTTTACATAAAGTCTGACCAGGCTGCTCTTTTTAATGACCTGATAAATTTTAAGTTTTTCTACCCTGGCGCCGATGCTTTTGCGGTAGGCGATCACCAGATGTTTGAAACCAAAGTAAACCGGCACCGCCAGGATCAGGGCGGTGACGAAACTGCCCAGCACCACGGTGTTGTTGAAGCGGGTCAGCGGTGCAATGGGGATGTTGTACAGCGCTGTCCATAGTCCCTTGAGTCCGTCAACATTTACCAGGAGCTGATAACCGAACCAGTGGAAAAAGGGATCGGCGAGCCAGGCCAGCAGCGCGCACAGGGTCAGGGCGAGAAAAACGGCGCCGAGATTGACATTGAGAATCAGGACGCAAAACCACACCAGCGCCCCCTGCAGCGTCAACACCGGCGAAAGGCCGATGAGGGAGCCCAGCATAAAACCGCCCGCCACCTGCCGCGGCGACTGCCCCTCGCGAAAAATGGCGAGGATATCCTTGATGAGTTTGAGCCAGAACATAAATTCCTCAAATTAGATTGGATCGGAGTGCCTTAGGGCAGATATTCAAGATCATTAAGATGCTTATGGATGCTTGATCTTGTCGCGCAACATCTGCATGGTTTTTTCAATGCGCAGGGCGCGGGTCTCCGGTTTTTTCGCCTCTGTGATCCAGTTTACGTACTCTTTTTGATGGGTGTACGAGAGCTTGTCAAAAAAAGCCTTGATCTCGCCATCGCTATTGAAACGCGCGGCAAGATCCTCCGGCACGACCACCATGCGCGGTTCCGTATCCTGCTGCAAAATCACGTGCACCGTGTCGCCCGGTTGTTTTCCGATGGCTTTGCGTACAGCTTTGGTCAAGCCGATAAAATGGCAGGGACGGCCCATTTTGGCCAGGGATCCGCGATAGGGATAGCCGTCAAAAGTAACCTTAACTTTGACCTGTCCCTTGACGCCAAATTCAGTTTCGACGTCATGGGGAAACTCCACGAAACCGATATCCATCTTGTCATCGCCCTGGATGACCGCATCGAATTCATAGGTCTTCATGCGTTGCTCCTGCTGCAGAGATCGCCTCTTTGAGAAAGTAATAAAATCTCTCACAAAAATCTATTCTTTTTTAACGTTTGCGGCGGCGGTAGGCCTTTGCCAGCCCGCCCTTGGCGGTTTCCCGGTACAGATGCGGCAGATCATGCCCGGTCTCGCGCATGACCGCGACCACTTCATCAAATGGGATGCGATGCGAGCCATCGGTGAACAGGGCGTATTCGGCACAACTCAAGGCGCGCTCCGCGGCGAATACATTCCGTTCTATGCAGGGAATCTGCACCATGCCGGCCACGGGATCGCAGGTGAGCCCGAGATGGTGCTCCAACCCCATCTCGGCGGCGTACTCCACCTGACGCACTGTACCGCCCATGAGCTGGGTCGCAGCGCCGGCGGCCATGGCGCATGCGGTGCCAATTTCGCCCTGACAGCCAACCGCTGCGCCCGAAATGGAAGCATTATGTTTGACCAGATTGCCGATCAAACCGGCCGTTGCCAGTCCACGGAGAATCCGGTCCTCCTCGAGATCGCTGTTTTCCTGCACATAGCGCAGCACCGCCGGGACCACACCACAGGAACCGCAGGTCGGCGCGGTGACGATCTCGCCACCGGCGGCGTTTTCCTCAGCCACGGCCAGGGCATAGGAGGACAGCCGCCCGGTGCGGCGGAAATCACGGCCGTAGACTTCGCTCTTGTGATTAAAAGCCCAGGCCCGCCGCGCCACCCCGAGTCCGCCGGGTAGAACGCCCTCCGCATCGAGCCCGCGTTCAATGGCCAGACACATCACCCGCCACACCTGGCGCAGAAAAGGCCAGATATCCTCGCCTTCAGATTGCTCGACCATCTCCCACAGGGTTTGCCCGGTCGTTTCCGCCTGCTGCAGGATCTCACGCATGGAAGAAAACGGATAGATCGGGACCAGGGCGCCGCCAGCGCCATCGTCTTCAATGCTGCCGCCGCCGACCGAATAGACCTCCCAATGATCCTGCTCCTGGCCGTTCTCGTCCACGGCTTCAAATAGCATGCCATTGGGATGCCGGGGCAGCTGCTCCTCCGGCTTCCAGATTATTTCAAATGAATGGCCGGCAAAAGCGCGTGCGAGGGCCTGATCGGTCAAATGGCCCTTCCCCGTCGCGGCCAGACTGGCGAAGAGATGAACGCGATAACGGTGCGCACCCGGCTGCCTGCGTAAAAACTGCTGCGCCGCGGCATGGGGTCCCATGGTGTGGCTGCTGGAGGGGCCGTAGCCGATGCGATAGAGTTCGCGAATGGAGAGCATGCTATGATTACTTTCTTGAGATACACAGGATGATAGTAACTGAATAAATTAAAGTTATATAAAAAATATCTACAGGACAAGAGAATTGTGATGAATGTGCCACGAACAGCGGCAGTATGGAAAAAACGCTTGTTTCTTAGGCAAAAGTTGAGGAAATTGTTCGCACGAGTACCTTGAAGAATGATGAGGAGTGACATGTACGAAGCCATTTTATTCGATCTGGATGGAACACTGCTGGGACTGGATAACGATCAATTTGTGACCTATTATTTCAAGGCTTTGGCGCCAAAACTCGCGCCGCATTATCCACAGACCGATTTCATGACGCTGATCGGCACCGCCACCGAAGCCATGATCCGCTCGGATGGCACACACGGATTGCTGCGCGATGTCTTTCAAGAAACCTATGACCACTCGAGTCCGGTCAAATTCGCCGATTTGGAGCCCGTTTTTCTCGCGTTTTATGAAAACGAATTCAATCAAGTCGCTGCAGTTTCCAGGCCTTTGCCCCTGGCACCGAAGGTGCTGGAGGCTGCCGCCGCCATCACCCCGCGGATTGCCCTGGCGACCATTCCGATCTTTCCGCGCATCGCCATAGAGGCGCGGCTGCGCTGGGGCCACCTGGAACATTTTCCCTTCAGCCTCATCACCAGTTTTGAGAATATGCATTACAGCAAACCCAATCCGCACTATTTTCTCGAGATCGCGCAAAAACTCGGCGTCAATCCGGAAAAGTGTCTCATGGCCGGCAACGATCATCGCGATGATCTGGCAGCCGCCTCGGTGGGCATGGAGACCTTTCTGGTCAGTGATGACCCGCTTAACAGCGAACAGGGAGTGCATCCTCCCACCTACTCCGGAACACTGGAAGAGTTGCATCATTTCCTGCTGCAACTCGCCTGAATGGCTGATTCAGTGTATCTTTTCTTCTGCTCATGCATCTAATACTAGAAAGAGTGAAAACCCGGACTTTAACCTTGCGAAGGTTAAAAAAAGAAATCCAAAAAGGAGTAATCATGGCAACTTCCACAATGACCATTGGCAATTTTGAACAAGCCATCGCCGATAACAATATCGTACTCATCGATTTCTGGGCAGGCTGGTGCGGACCATGCAAAATGTTTGGCCCGACCTATGAAAAAGTGTCCGAAAAAAACCCTGACATTCACTTTGCCAAGGTGGATACCGAAGCGGAGCAGCAGTTAGCCGCCATGTTCGGCATTCAATCGATTCCAACGCTGGCGATCTTCCGCGAGGGCATCCTGCTATTCCGTGAGCCCGGCGCTCTGCCAGAAGCTGCCCTGGAAGACCTCATCGACCAGGTGCGCAAATTGGACATGGACAAGGTCCGCGCCGATATGGAGAAGGAGCAGGATCACGAGCATCATGATTGCGAAAACTGCGGTCATCACCACAGTCACTAAAAAACCAGGGGCTGAAGTAATGCATGTGCGCCATCAGCCAATGCTTACCATATAGCGACTGCTGACTAATGATACCCGGCTCATCAGCGCAAATCTTGAAAGGTCACTTGTAAAAGTGACCTTTTTTATTTGTGCGCTCGGCATGTTCCATACACTTGGGAGTGGAAGTCTCCTATGAGCCCGGTAAGGGGAATCATTAGCCGGACGGCAAGGGTGACCGGGGTGACCCGGCGCCTGAAGGAAGCCGCAGGCAAAGCACTGG
>CAUJEL010000027.1 GCA_963169875.1 Candidatus Zhuqueibacterota bacterium | reverse complement strand
AGTGGCCAGGGGAAGTGAAGTACCGGGATCATTTAAATCGCCCACGAGAATTTGATGCAAATCATAGAGGAGCAGTTTTTCGATCTGATGGGATTGGGCGTAGGCCAGGAGGATGTTTTCCTGATGGGTGTCCCCGAGAATAGCGTTGAATCCATTGACATACAGGGATCGCCCGCCATGGGCTGCAGAGAAAAGGCTTGACAGCACAGCAAATGCCAACATCCATGAACGCGAAAAATTTTCCAACAGGTTCATCTTCGTGCCTGCATAATTGTGAATATTGTCTGCGTGCTAAAATATAGGCTTTAATATCTATGTCCGCAATACTTTTGCATGTGATTTTTCATAATACAATCGCTTTTCATTTGACAAAGGCCGAGGAATATAGTATACTACAGCAGAGGCTGTTTGCGTGACTGAATAGCATCCGTCTTTTTCCTTCCTGTCCCTTTGCATAAAATGCGCAATTTCCAAAGAACTGACCGGACAAATAATCCCAAAACAAGTTTGTCAGCTCAATACGGATTTAGTGTTTGTGTTTGAGCGAACCCCCAAAAAACACTTGCTGCTCGTAGCGAGGAGGTTTTATGAAAGCAATCAGGTTTGCTTTCGCGCTTGTGGCCGTCCTGGCGATGGCAACGCTCCTGCATGGTCAGATTCCCAGAATCATCAGCTTTCAAGGCGTACTCACGGATGCCAATGGCCTGGCCTCGACGGATACATCCGAAACGTTCACTTTTAAACTGTATACCTCCATGGAGGAAACGTCGCCACTATGGAGTGAAGAACAGACGGTCCGGCTCCATCAAGGCGTATTCAATGTGCGCCTCGGCGAAGTGAACCCGTTCGATGAAGAGTTCAAGTTTAGCGAAGAATACTGTCTCGGGATAGCGATTAAATCCGGTGTTGAAATGTTGCCGCGGATGAAATTATCTTCGGTAGCCTATGCCTTGCATGCCTTGTATGCAGACAGCCTTGGTCCAGAGGGCGTGGAGGCAAAACACCTAAAAGAGGGCGTTGTGGTGCGGAGTCTGAATGGCATGACGGACCATGTGACGCTGGTCGCGGGTGATAATATTCATCTGGATCAATCGGGTAATGCACTGACGTTATCTGCATCTGCCGCCGGCGAAGGGGATATCACCTCTGTGGCTGCCGGCAGTGGTTTGACGGGTGGGGGCGTCAGCGGCGATGTGACACTGGCGGTCGCTGATTTGGGCATCACCACGTCCAAGCTGGCCTTTGAATCGGTAACCGCTGGTAAACTTGCGGATGATGCGGTCACCACCCTGGCTATTCTGGACAACGCGGTTACCAGCGCCAAGATTGCCAATGGTGCCATTTTAACAGAAGATTTGGGATTTACGGTGCCCAATGGCTACTCGCTCAATGCCGCAGATGGCAATCCTGCGCAAGCGGTTTATGTGGATAATGATGGCAAGGTGGGCATTGGCACGGCCTATCCTGCCGATAAACTGCACGTCCAGGGCAATATCATGGCAACGGGCAATTTATCAGGCAATCATATGATGCTAGCCGGAACAATGACTCTTAGTTCATCGACACCGGCCATTAATACAGCCAGTAGTTCGAGTGATTATACGCTTAATCTCAATAATCCCGGTTCGGGCAAGGTTCATTTGCACGTGGAGGGTAATTTGGGTTTGGGCACCGCCGGTGTGGGAAATATCATAACGGTGCAGCAAAATTCTGCAACCGACCCGATCGCTGATGGCTGGACCACTTACAGTTCCATTCGTTGGAAAGAGAATGTTTTCCCCCTGCAAGGGGTCATGGATAAGATACATCAGCTGCGTGGAGTCTCTTTCACCTGGAAGGAGAGCGGTGTGCAGGATATCGGCATGATCGCCGAAGAAGTCGGGCGGGTTGTGCCGGAAGCGGTCGCTTATGAGGATAACGGCCGGGATGCCAAATCCATCGATTACGCCAGGTTGGTACCCCTGCTTGTGGAAGCCATCAAGGCGCAGCAAATGCAGATTGATGCTCTAAAAAATACGATTTCTCCGCAAACCCGGTGATGGAAGCATCTCCAGGCCGTAAAATCCGCAACCACATGTCGGATTCAAAGGTCCGGTGTTTCTTGGCCATTTTGCGCAATATAATTGATCTTTCCTGTTCGGACTTTTTGATGGAGCAGCCATATGCAAATAAAACTGGTTTCGTTATGCGCACTGGCTTTTCTGATAGGCCATTCGGATGCCGTCGGGCAAGGGCAGGAGCGCATCAGCCGCGGTGTTTTCAGCGCTGGCGGCGGGACGACAGCGATTACGGATACGCGTGTTCAAGTCATACTTGGGCAGCCGGTGCTCGGCGCTGCAGACGGTGATGGTCAGCATGTGCGTTTCGGATTCTACGCCAGAGCCAGATGGTTGCCGACCTCGATTCCGGGTGAAACAGCAGAGGCACCGGCGCGTTTTTTTTTGTCGCAGAATTATCCTAATCCGTTCAATGGTGAGACCGTTATAGAGTATTCGCTGCAACATGCCGGTCACGTGCGCCTGAGAATATTTGATATGCTCGGAAGAGAGGTTGCCACATGTGTGGATGGCTTGTTAGCGACCGGCCCGCATCGCTTCGTATTCCGTGCCGGCCATTTGCCAACGGGAGTTTATTATTATGTGCTCGAGTCGGGGGCCATGACCAGCAGGCGCGCGAGTCTTCTCATCAAGTGAAGGAGGTGCCAAATCCTCGTTCAACGCACAAGCGGAGGTTGAAAACACGGCTTGCCTGGGTAGTAGTGGGTGGTTGACGCATGGCGGTTAAAAATAGCTTGCATAATTCTGGATGTTGCTGTATTTTGTACTGTTTAATGGTCGACTGAAGGAGCGATGGGGGATAGCTAATGGTCCCGGGAGCGCTCTGCAAGTTGACGCAATTGAAGGAGAAAGCCATGCGTAAAATTTTGACACTCATCCTTATCGCCGCTCTTGGCCTTTTTTTTGTGTCCTGCTCGAGCACCAGTAAGACGACCAAAGGCACCGCGGTTGGCTCAGCAGCGGGCGCCATTTTGGGCGGTGTGATCGGCAAGCAGGCGGGCAATACCGTCGTCGGCGCCATCATTGGTGCAGCGGTTGGTGGTGCGGCCGGCGCTTATATCGGCCATTACATGGACAAACAGGCCGAAGAAATTCAGAACGATCTTGCTGGCGCCAAGGTAGAACGCGTCGGCGAAGGAATCAAGATCACCCTTAAATCAGGCTTGCTGTTCAAGTCCGGTGAATCCGCGTTACAGTCCGCAGCGCAAGCGGATCTGAGCGAATTGGCGCTGACGCTCAATAAATACAGCGATACCGTTGTTCTGATTGAAGGCCACACCGATAGCCAGGGGAGTGATGACTATAATCTCGGGCTGTCACAGCAAAGAGCGCAATCGGTTGCCTCCTTCCTGGCATCCCAGAAAGTCGATGCCACCCGATTCACCCAGATGGGCTATGGCGAGAGCCAGCCTGTGGCCACCAACGACACCCCCGACGGCCGTCAGGCCAACCGCCGTGTCGAACTTGCCATCATGGCCAATGAAAAACTCAAAAAAGCGGCGGAACAGCAGACCAAGTCCTGATTCCTCAAAACCGTTTCTTTTAGAGCTTTCGGTTATCTGATCACTTAAAATTCGTTGCGCTTTATCGAGACTGAAGGCTTGCACAGCTTCAAGTTTTATGATAATATAAAAACCCGGTACGCTTTTTCAACTGCGCACCGGGTTTTTTGTTTGATGTGGTTCAGTTCGCGATCACGCGAGGTCAAAACGGTCCAGGTTCATGACCTTGTTCCATGCCGCGACGAAATCCCGCACGAACTTTTCCCTGGCATCGGACTGGGCGTAGACTTCGGCCAGTGCGCGCAGCTGCGAGTTGGAGCCGAACACCAGGTCAACCCGGGTGGCGCTCCATTTTTGCTGGCCGCTGCTGCGGTCATGCCCCGTGAAAGTCTCACTGGCCTCGGAAGCGGGTTTCCACACCGTGCCCATGTCCAGCAGGTTGACGAAAAAGTCATTGCTGAGGACGCCGACGCGTGCGGTGAAGACCCCGTGCGCGGTGCCGCTGCTGTTGGCGCCGAGGACGCGCAGGCCGCCGACGAGCACCGTCATTTCCGGCGCGGTCAGTTTCAGGAGTTGCGCCTTGTCCACCAGCAAATATTCCGGCAGAACCTCCAGGCCTTTTTTCTGGTAGTTGCGGAATCCATCGGCCAGAGGTTCCAGCACGGAGAACGAACGAACATCGGTTTGCTCCGGAGATGCGTCCATGCGGCCGGGCGTAAAAGGTACGGTGACGTCGTGTCCAGCCGCCTTGGCTGCCGTTTCCACAGCCGTGCATCCGCCCAGGACGATGAGGTCGGCCAGGGAAACCTTTTTGCCGCCTTTTTGGGCACTGTTGAAGGTTTTCTGAATCTCTTCGAGTTTGGAGAGCACCAGTGCCAGCTGTACGGGTTGGTTCACTTCCCAATCTTTTTGCGGAGCCAGGCGGATGCGGGCGCCATTGGCGCCGCCGCGTTTGTCGGAACCGCGGAAGGTGGAAGCCGATGCCCAGGCTGTGGAGACCAGTTGTGGAATCGAAAGACCGCAGCTTAAAATCTGCGACTTGAGGCTGGCGATATCCTTGCTATCGATCAGGGGGTGGTCGACAGCGGGAATCGGATCCTGCCAGATCAGGTCTTCCTTCGGCACCTCGGGGCCCAGGTAGCAGGACTTGGGTCCCATGTCGCGGTGGGTCAACTTGAACCAGGCGCGGGCGAAGGCATCGGCAAAGGCTTGCGGATCTTTGTGAAAGCGGCGCGCAATGGGCTCATAGATCGGATCGAAACGCAGCGACAGGTCGGCGGTGGTCATCATGGGTGGATGTTTCTTGCCGGGTTCATGGGCATCCGGGATCATGTGCTCGTCGCGAACAGCGGCGGCGTGCCACTGCCAGGCGCCGGAGGGACTCTTGACCAGCGTCCATTCGTAGCCAAACAGCATATCGAAGTAACCATTGTCCCATCTGGTGGGATTGGGTTTCCAGGCGCCTTCGATGCCGCTGGTGGTGGTATGTGCGCCCTTGCCGGTGCCGAGCCGGTTGATCCAGCCCAGGCCCTGTTCTTCCAGGGGCGCTGCTTCTGGTTCCGGTCCCACCAGTTTGGGATCGCCGGCGCCGTGGGCTTTGCCAAAGGTGTGGCCGCCGGCGACGAGGGCGACCGTCTCTTCGTCGTTCATGCCCATGCGGCCGAAGGTGGCGCGCACATCGCGGCCGGAGGCGACGGGATCCGGTGCGCCGTTGGGGCCTTCGGGGTTTACATAGATCAAACCCATCTGTACGGCCGCCAGTGGATTTTCCAGCTCGCGATTGCCGCTGTACCGCTCGTCACCGAGCCATGTCTGCTCCTTGCCCCAGTAGACGTCCTCTTCAGGGTGCCAGATATCTTCACGGCCGCCGCCGAATCCGAATGTTTTAAAGCCCATGGATTCCAGCGCGCAGTTGCCGGCAAGGATCATGAGGTCCGCCCAGGAGATTTGGTTACCGTATTTTTGTTTGATGGGCCAGAGCAGGCGTCGCGCCTTGTCGAGGTTGACGTTATCGGGCCAGCTGTTGAGGGGGGCGAAGCGCTGGTTGCCGGTGCCGCCGCCACCGCGACCGTCCGAAGTGCGATAGGTGCCTGCGCTGTGCCAGGCCATGCGGATGATGAGGCCGCCGTAATGGCCCCAGTCCGCGGGCCACCACTCCCTGGAGCTGGTCATCAGGGCGTAGAGGTCTTTTTTAACGGCGGCCAGGTCGAGTTTTTTGAAGGCTTCAGCATAGTTAAAATCCGGGTCCATGGGGTTGGAGGCCGGTGTATGCTGATGCAGGATGTGGAGGTTGAGTTGATGGGGCCACCAGTCGCGGTTCGAGGTGCCCTTGTTCATTTTGTTTTTTTCAGGGTTGTTTTCACTCATGGCAGTTCTCCTTTCCAAACAGGGGTTACTTGAATTAATAATAAGAATGATTACTATTTAATCAGAAAAAAATTATCTTTTCTTTTTCGATTGTTTGGCGCTGCAGGTGCCGCAAATGCCGTAAAAGTCGATTCTATGGTCTTGAATTTCAAAATCGATCAGCCGCCCCGGGCGTTCATTGAGGTCATTGTACACAGGAGAGTGGAGATCGCGGATCGCGCCGCAACGGGTGCAGATGAGATGATAATGGGGCGCCGTCCGAGCCTCGAAACGGTCGAAGGTGCTGCCGAATTCTATCTTTTTGATCAGACCCTGTTCTGTCAGGAGGGAAAGATTGCGATATACCGTACCCAGACTGAGGTGCGGGAATTCCGGCTTGAGTTGCGCATAGATCCAGTCCGCCGTGGGATGGACGTCTGTGGTCTGCAGCAGGGACAGAATGCGATCGCGTTGACGGCTGTGACGTAACATGGTGTCTCTTTCCGGTTTAAGAAACGATAATCATTACTATTATTAGAATAATCAAAAATAAGGAGATTGGCAAGCAAATACGAGGAAATATTTTTATCGTTTTGCAAATTTCTGCATTGCGATGGATGATGATGCCGCACCCGGTCGGCAGGGGGCGAACCGGGTGTGACTTCGGATGCAGGCCTGCCGGGTGCGAAATGTGGAGCCAGGGGAGTTCGGAGGCGATGCCATCAGCGCAGCAGCAGTAATTGCCGCACAGACTTGACCGCGCCGCTCTGGAGGATGCAAAAATAAAGTCCGCTGCTCGCGGGTATGCCGGCATCGTCGCGGCCATCCCAGATCAGCTGGTGGCGTCCGGCTTCCTGTTGTCCGTTGGCCAGGGTGCGGATGCAGCGCCCCTGGACGGAATAGATCAGTAACCGGATCGGAGCGGCTGCGGGCAGGTCGTAGGAGATACAGGTGGATGCGTTGAAGGGATTGGGATAATTCTGCGCCAGCTCAATGCGTTGCGGTGTTCTCGCATCGCGATGCACTTTGACCCCGGTATAGCAGGCGTTTTGCAGGCCGGGGGTGCCGTGACCCTGTGAAGCGGCCCAGTTGCTGGCCAGAGTATTGTCCAGCGCGGGGCTGCACAATTCCAGCGTCGCACCCTGGCCATTGGCCTGATCCGGCCATGGCGAGGTCACGCCAAAGGCCACTGAATCCACGAGCGCATTCCCGGCATCGTAGAGCCGCACCTGATCGCCGCCGCTGCTCAAACCAAAAGAGAGGGTGCCGAGCACGGGAATGCCGGGTTGCGGAAACGCGGTTTTGAATTTTGCCAGATCGCGGCTGATGACCAGGTAACCGCCGCCGGAGATTTGCGTGTTCGCCGGAAAAATAAAGTCATGGCTGTTATCATCATCCTTGAGATGCCATCCCGAGATATCCGCTGTTCCTGCGCCATAATTGTAGAGTTCGATCCAGTCCTCGGCATCATAGGCGGATGCGGACTTGTAATTGATCTCATTGATGACGACATGGGGGTTGCTGTCCTCGCTGACTGCAAAACAAGCTTTCAGGGTGTCGGTCTGGTTGCTGGTCCATTGAATGGAAGGGTCACTGGAAGAGACGGCGCCTTCCCAGCCGATGAAGCGGTATCCCGGACGCGCTTTGGCCGTGGCGGAGAGGGGGATACCGGAAAAGTAGAGACCGCTCCACGGTGTGGCATCGACCGGGAGAAAATCGTTCATGATGATTTGGCCTGCGCCTTCCGGAAAACATTCCAGCCGCAGCAGGCAGGTTGATTTGAGGGCGAATTTCTGTATCAGATGGGCGCGCATATAGCCGGGACGGTTTTTACCGAATTGGCGCATAATATCGATGTAGCTGTACCAATCCGACATGGAACCCCACCATAAGCGGTCCGGCGACCACCACACCGGCTGCCGCCACTTGTCATAGTGCTTGGGCATGTCCATTTCCAGCAAATCTTGAAGTGAATCGATGCGGGCGTTGACGCGCTGTTCCTTGAAAGTCTGGTTCATCAGATCGGCAAAACGGTTGATGAATTTGTTTTTGAACTCACTGTTCAGCAGCAGCCGCCGCAGCAGCAGGGTGGACCAGGGTGGATTGCCGTGGTGATTGGCTGATTGCGTTGGACTTGTGGCGAATGCCAGGGTGTTGTAGGTATAGGCGTTTTGATTGCCGCCGGCGCCGTAGGCATTGATGCCGAAACCCCACTCGGTGTCATAGAGAATCCAGCGCCAGCGGCCGTTCGCGGTCTGCGGCCGCCAGAATTTGATATTGTTGCCCGGCCAATCGCGGTTGTCGACATAGATCTGCACGGCTTGATAGGTGATGTACTCTTCGACATCCATCTGCGTCTTGACATGGTCATAATTTTGCCGCTGCGCCAGGTCTTTGGTGGCGATGAAATCCTTCATTTCGATATAGTGATCATTGACCCCTTCGAGCACATTGCCGTCCATTTCCAGCAGGTCGATTTTTTGGGCATCCACGCCGTGATGCTGGGCGAGATAGTGCTCGTTGATTTTTTCGCGCATATTGAGGATGCCCCAGTATGCGCCGTTGAGATAGACCGTACAGGGGCGATAGGCCTGATGTTCCAGATCCATACCATCGGTGAGGGTGTGAATAAGACCGTCGGCGAAAAAGGTGCGGTCCCAGTCGTTGGCGGCGTTGCGGGTGATGAAGGAATGGTACTTGTCAAAGGGCAGCATGGGAAAAAGCCGGTGAGTGAAATCATCTTGACCATAGCTGCCACGCGCGAAGAAGGCGAGTGATTTTTGCGGCCGGTCGCGGCTCCAGCCGCCGAATATTTTCATGCCGGCATCTTGATGTAAAGCCAATTCTCCCCCGGGCTCAAAGAATTCGAGGTGTACCGGCCGTTCCCAGTCCTCCCAGAAATTGGCCCCGTAATGGGGATCCGCGCTTTCGTAACTGGTGCCCAATACATAGATGCCGTACGCCTCATCCCAGAGATTGCGGGGATCGGTGGTCAGGGCCAGGACCGGGAGCGGCGCGGGCGGCGTCGTCAGTATATAATTATGGGTGGAGATGGGGCCTGGATTCATGCCGTTGCCAAAGGCGCGGGCGCGCACGACCGTGGTTGTGCCGATGTTGATGCCGCCTGTATAGAGCTGTGAGGCCGAATCGGGTTCGGCGCCGTCGCGGGTGTACCGAATTTGCGCGCCCGGTGTCGGGCAGGCAAGGGTGATGGAAAAGGGCTGTTGATAAAAACCGCTGGGGGCCGACAGGGTCACCGGGCCGGCGTCTTCGAGCATGGTTCCGCTGTAATTGGCGCTCTGTGGCGAAAACTCATTGACAAAGAGCCAGCGCGCGCCGCCATCCGGGATGCGGGCGTAGGAGATGTCTGTCGCGGATGAGGGAATGGTCACGCTGTCGATCAATACGCCAGCCGCGTTCGACAATACCAGCGTTTCTCCGGCTGCGGAAATGGCAAAATTGCTATGCAGATGGCTGGGTTTGAGGCTTAATTCGGGCGCCGGACCGGCGGCGTTGGGCGGCAACGTCGCATAGCCGAGCGACAGGTAGGGATTCATGCTGAGGTCCGAAGAACTCAACGAGCTGTTATGAACTTCCACCGCCAGCAGATTGGCGCCGCTTCGCAGCAAACCGATGTGGTTGGCCAGAGAGAAACGCAGGGGCGGCAGGTTGCG
This sequence comes from Candidatus Zhuqueibacterota bacterium, assembly GCA_963169875.1. GTDB lineage: Bacteria > Zhuqueibacterota > Zhuqueibacteria > Residuimicrobiales > Residuimicrobiaceae > UBA2214. Next base: position 14,019 of record CAUJEL010000027.1, on the reverse strand, counting down.
GTACATGGTGGCTTCGTGGTCCGCGGCCGCCAGATTCCAGGCGGGACGAACGCCGGCCTGGCCGAGGTTGGCACGCGCTATCTCAATGCCATTCAGATAGGCGACAAAGCCATCATCAAAATCCATGTCCAGCAGCATGGCTTCAACCCTGGCGGGATCAGAGACAGAAAAGGTGATGCGGCTGAAGACTGACAGCGATTGCGGGATCACCGTGGCATCGTCATTATCGCCAAAGCCGATGCCGGCCGCGCCCCGGTTCCAGCCGCTGTCATCAAAGGAGGGTTGAATCCAGCTGGCGGGTACGGCTGCAGCGCCGATGCTGTAACGCCATAGCATGCCTTTGCGGATCACAGTTTCCCAGTGCGCGGCCAATTGCGTGCGGTCTTTACTGGAGGCGAAGATGAGCAGCCAGCTCTGCGGCGGCATGGAGACAGCGGGAAACACCCATTTAAAGGGATTGCTCTTTTTATCGGAGAGGCCCCAGTCAGCCAGATCAACAGGAGTGCTGCCACTGTTGTAAAGTTCCAGCCAATCGGAGTACTCACCGTCTTCATCCGCCACAGAGGCCGTGTTGGAAGACATGATTTCGTTGATATGAATGGATTGAGCATGGCTGTCCCCTGTCAACAGAATGCCAAGTATGAGGGACAAGCTCAAGGACATATGATGATGTTTCATAAACCCCTTCAGTCTCCTTGCCAGGTATTATAATTAGGTTTTACAAATGGAAACCAATCGCGAGTACTGTCAGTTCCAGACAAGTTCCGCGACTGGCGCTCCGGCCATACCCCAACTCCATGGCTGAAGCAAATCCCTTTGGGTGCACGAAACGCAGCGGAGCGAGACGTATGCCGGCAACCGGGGTTGGGGATACCGGTCGCTGTCCATCATCAAAGATCACCTCGGTACGGTCTCCGGTCAGGAGTGCAAAAGTGCCAAAGCAGGCGGGCCTCCAGGTGTGCGCTGTCTGTTTATGCCATCCCAGGGCCAGTCGCAGTGGCACCGCATTCCCGTTTCCCCAGAGCAGGTTTATATCCACTTGCACAACCCATCGCTGCTGAAAAATGCAATGCACACCGGCCCCGGCGCCAAAGCCCGCCGCCGTGACATGGTCAGACGAGAAGTAGAGCGCCGGTTGCTGCAGCATGGGCATGCAGATGAGAGGCGAGTGGTTGGATTGGCCGAATGCAAGCCAGGGGAGCAGGATCAGAATGACGGTCGCGTATTTCCTCATGGCTGCACCTCCGCGAAAAGAGCGACGGCAGCAGCCAGTGCGCGGGTGTTATTGGCGAGAAATTCGGGATTCAGGGTGTCGGGTGTATCGGTTGGTTTGTGATAGTGCGGATTGCGGAAATTCGCGGTATCGCTTAAAAACAGGGCCGGGATGCCGTGGTACCACAACATGCCATGATCGCTGCGCGTATAGGGCGACGCGAGAATATAAGTGCCGTCTCCGGGTGTGAGGACACCGACCAGTTTTGCCAGTCCGTACTCGTGGGAAAGCAGGATCATCTGCTGCAGCATCTCCGCAGAGTCACGGTTACCGGCGACGATGAGAAAGTCGCCGACATCGGGCAGTTTGACGCCAAAAACATCTTTCTGACTGTTGGGTTTTGTGGTGGCGTAGCCGATCATGTCCATGACGATGGCGGCGACGACATCCTTGCAGCGCCCGGCTTCAACATAGCGGGTGCTGCCAACCGAGCCAAACTCTTCCAAGTCAAAGGCGACAAAGCGAATGGTGCGGGCGAAACTGTATTTTCGCACCACTCTGGCGGTTTCCAGCAGGGCGGCCACGGCGGAGCCATTGTCATCCGCAGCGGCATAAAAACCGTCGAGATGAGCGGCGACCAGAAGGACCTCTTCGGGATGCAGGGCTCCCGGCCATTCGGCCACGACGTTATAGGCGGCCTGGGGTCCCGCGCCGAAAATTTCAACCCTTGGCGTATAACCCATCGTCGAAAATGCATTGGTTACGATCTCTACGGCGGCATCACGGGTGAGGTGGCAGGCCGGGTAGAGCTCTTTTTCCTCATACCCCTCGCAGCTGACAGTGACATCTGTGGCGCGCGCCGCTGAGAGCATTTCTACCCAGGGCATCAGATTTGCGGCGACGATGTCTTCGGAAACCGTAAAAGCCGTGGAAAAGTGACTGGTATCCGGCGCATCGGGTGCGCAGGTAACTGTCAGAAGGATAGTCAGCACGCCGAAAAGCAGGGTCATCTTTCTCATAGGGCGCCTCCAATCGAGAGGAGTCCCACCTGCAGTCGCAACGTGCGACCGGGATGAGAAACATGGGTACCAAATTGAAAATCGAGCAACCTGATATGCCAATTCTTTCTGATTCTCAGGGACAAAGGGGCGGCATGTATGGCCACATAGAGTGGTGAAATGTCTTTTTCCGTGGCCCTGCGTATCTCACTCATGAGATTCTCGCCTGCATCGAATCGCGCCCTTTGGGTGATGCCGGCTTCGAGTCCGACGACAGGCTGCCAGGTGCCATACTCTGGATGGACGAGAAAACGCATAAATGCTTCGGGCCGGGCTGGCGAGAAGCCCAGGCGCACGCCCGCCTGCCAGAAGCAGGTTCCGGCAATCGGCGCCTTGAGGGCGCTTTCAATTGCAAAACTGGGCTGGAATGAAGCGACGTGCTGATAGATGAGCATGGAGAACCCGGTGGAAACTTCCATGCCATCAAGGGCAGGTCCGCCCACGGCCATGAGCGGGAGCGCAAGGCAAATGAGTAGCCCTGTAATCAGAGGGTGATGCATAGGGTGCTCTTTCAAAAAGAGGGGAACCGCAAATGTAGTCTGCAGGCCAAATGCCGGTGCGGGATTGCCGGGTCATGCCATGACCCCCGGGGAGCATGTGATTCGCCTTGTTCCAATATTAATAAAAAGCGCTCTCTTTTTCAAGCACTATTTTGCCTGCTGTCCTTCAAGCTGGATTTTGATGGGGATCATGCTGGGTGATGATTCGCCTGCCATGCCTGGTGCTGGTCCATCGCGTCAGGTTCTTCGCCGGGAGACAAACCCCCTGATTCGTTCCCGCCCTTTAGTTAACCGCCTGTTTTCCTTGTTTCTTGTCCGGGTTTGGCATATAGTTTGCACAGATCTGCCTCGTGTGGAGTCGTTTTTATTGTTGATTACAAATTATTATATACTTAGCTATTGAAAGCCGTGCGAAGTGTCGCAGATGGGTGACTATAGCTGTCATATTTTTATGATGAGGGAGGATCAATATGCGATGGATGAATCTTTTGATGGTGGCTTTGCTTTGTCTGTTTCAGGCGGCATCAGCCCAGATGGTGGTCAAAAACAGTGAATCCAACGAAGTTATGCGTATAACGCAAGACGGACTGATGGGTATTGGCACCGCATCTCCGGCCGCCAGATTGGCCATCGCCGGCAACGCGGTGATAGGAACCAATTTTGCGGCGTACGAGCCTACCGTGGATGGGCTGCTGGTGGAGGGTTCAGTGATCATTGGGCAATATGTTTCCAGTCCAGTTGCGAAAGTGATTATCAGGGGATCAAATTTGGACACGGAGACCAGTGTGCGCAGGACCCTGCTCGCCATCACGGATGATTTTGCCAATGACCAGATGAGTCACGTTACCATCGCCGGCCACACTTTTGCCCCGGGAGTGGTGGGAGCAACGGTAACCAGCCGTTCCGGGACGCGGGGTGCGGTGACGGCTTTTTTTGGGGGAGGGAGTCTTAGCACGGTAGCGTATGGATACCTTGGCCACTATACTGGATCGGCAGCCAGTACCAATTTTATGGGTGTTCTCGCCGCCATCCCGGCTGAAGATGTGAGCTGGAGCAACCTGGCCAAAACGGCCACGCGTACCGCCCTGTATGCGGTAAATTATAATGAGGGACCAGATGACTGGGGCATCCGCGCGATGGGTCCGAAACATTATTTTGGGGGTTATGCAGGAATTGGCACTTTTAATCTGGATGCCGCATATTCCCTGTCATTGGGCGCAGGTGCGCGCAAACCCGGCGGGGGCGAGTTCGACGGCTATTCCGACGTGCGCTTGAAACAGATCAGCGGTGATTTTGAGTATGGCCTGGATGAGATATCGGCGCTGCAGCCCATCCGTTACCACTATTTAAAGAACGAAGCCCTGGGCCTTCCGGGCGATAAGGAGTTCGTGGGACTGAGCGCCCAGGATGTACAGACGGTTATTCCTGAAGCGGTTTCACAGGATGCCAACGGTTATCTGCTGTTGAATAACAACCCGGTCATCTTTGCCATGCTGAATGCGATCAAGGAACTGAAGGGGTTGAACGATCGTTTGCTAACCCGTGTACAACAGCTGGAAGCCGGGCAGAAATAAGCCAATGATCAGGTATCCTGTGTGATAAAAAGCCTCCGTCGCTGGCCGGGGGCTTTTTTTTGCCTTGATTTTAAGGCGAGGCTATCCTTATATTGAATTAATTAAAAGAAAGGTATAATCATGCGTTCAATAAAGACAATTTTCATCCTTTTCCTGTTGCTATCGTTGACCAGCGCCTGCGGGAAGAAATCACCCACTGAAAATAAGGATAACCCCCCGCCATCAAATAGAACCAATAATATTTTAACCGATACGCTGGCAACGGCTGAGACCATCGCCTTATTCAAGAATCTGCAGAGTGCCGCAAAAACGGGTTTGCTTTTCGGCCATCAGGACGATCTGGCCTATGGCGTGGGCTGGTGGGCCGAGCCCGGCCGTTCCGATGTCAAAGAGGTCTGCGGAGACTACCCGGCGGTGTACGGCTGGGACCTGGGCGATATTCACAAGGACGCCAATCTCGATGGCGTGGATTTCTGGCAGATGCGGCAGTGGGTCAAGCAGATTTACAAACGCGGTGGTATCAACACCTTCAGCATGCACCTGGATAATCCCGTCAGTGGCGGCGATGCCTGGGATAATGCCATAGCCGTACCCCATATCCTGCCCGGTGGCTCGCATCACGCTTCCTGGCTGCTAACCCTGGACAAGGTTGCTGATTTTCTCAAAACCCTCACATCTGATGACGGAAAATATATCCCTGTGATCCTGCGGCCGTACCATGAGCACAACCACAGCTGGCCATGGTGGGGTTCTTCCGCATGTTCAGCGGATGAGTATAATGCCTTGTGGCGCATGACGGTCGCCTACCTGCGCGATACGAAAGGCTTGCACCACCTCCTCTACGCCATCTCTCCGCAAGAAGTCAACACCGAAGCGGATTATCTCGCCCGTTATCCGGGTGATGCCTGGGTGGATATCCTTGGCATGGATTATTACCTGCTCACCAATCAATCCCGGGTCACGGATATGGGCAAGGCGCTGGCCATGCTCGGCGCCATGGCAGAAAGAAAGGGCAAAATTTCCGCACTGACGGAAGTGGGCTATGAAAAAGTGCCACTCAGCGACTATTGGACTACTTATCTGCTGGCCGCGGTGATGTACAATGCAGATGCGAGAAAGACCGCCTGGGCCCTGGTGTGGCGCAATGCATCAGCTTCTCACTTTTTCGCGCCCTATCCCGGCCAGCTCAGCGCCGCGGATTTTGTCAAGTTCTATCAGGATCCGTTTACGTTGTTCGAAAAAGACCTGCCCAAGATGTATCAATGATAGCCATGGTGGCAGGCACGTGCCAAGCATGGTAGCTGGTGCATCACGTCATACATTGGCTAAAAGTAGTTATGGGAAGACTGAACTCATTATCAACTATCCCGGCAAGCTGCCGCCCATGAGGCACCCGATGGAATTTTTAAAAACAGCAATTGCCCCAATCGGGCATATTGATCTGATCACGGTTAAACTCCCCTTCATCCAACCCTTTGCCATCAGCTCCTTTTCCTGGGCCTGCAAAGAAGCCCTGGTGCTCAAAGTGGAGAGCGGCGGCGTCACCGGCTGGGGCGAATGCGTCGCCGATCCGGATCCCTTTTATGCGCCGGAGACCACCGCTTCCTGCGCCTATATCATCAAAAATTTTCTCCTGCCGCTTCTCGAACCCGGCATGACCCTGGGCGAACTCTCGCAACAGTTCCACAAAGTGCGCGGCAATGAGATGGCCAAGGCGACTGTGGAAAATGCCGTGATCGATCTGCTGGCCAAACAAAACGGCATGAAGTTGCACCAGTTTCTCGGCTGGCCGGAGAAAAAGATCATGTCCGGCATCAGCCTGGGGCTTCAGGAGACTCCGGATAAATTGCTGCAAGCCATCGAAGAAGCCCTGGCGAAAAAATATCATCGCATCAAAATGAAAATCAAAAAAGGCCAGGATGTCGACTGGGTGGCTGCGGTGCGCCAGCGTTTCCCGGATATCGCCTTGATGGTGGACGCCAACGGCGATTATACCCTGGATGAAACGGCGCGGTTACAGGAACTGGACGCGTATAATCTCATGATGATCGAGCAGCCGCTGTCCTATTCGGATATTTACCAGCATTCGCTGTTGCAGAAAGAGCTGAAAACGCCCCTGTGCCTCGATGAATCCATTCATACTCTTGCCGATGCGCACACCGCCATTGAACTTGGCGCCTGCCGCATCATCAACATCAAACAGGGCCGGGTGGGCGGCCTCATCGAATCGCTGCGCATGGCCGTCTATGCAGCGAGCCAGGGCATACCGGTATGGTCCGGCGGCATGGACGAGACCGGCATCGGCCGCGCCGTCAATATCCATCTGCAGACCGTGGCGGGCTTTTCCATACCCGGCGACACCTCTGAGACCAGCCGCTATTTCCACGAAGACATCGTTGATCCGCCGGTGGTGCTGGATGAGGAGGGGTTCATCGCCATACCCCCGGGACCGGGGATTGGCGTCGAAATCATTGAAGAACGCTTGCAGCGCTATACCATCAGCACGGAAAGGCTTTTGTAACCCAAATTCGCTTGTAACCTGATCTAGTCATTAACCGCCGAGTATGCAGAGCTGTTTTTGTCAGGATTATTGAACCAGTATTGATTTAACATCCAATAGCTATTAAAGTTGCTATCGATGCAATTTATTGTTGTCATTTTTTTGCGTATCTCTGCGTTCCTGGTGATGAATAATTCAGGTTAAATGTAAAATTATAGTAGTGTTGTGGCACCCCCTGAGGTTGCCGAACTAACCTGTAGACATTGAATCGGTGTGTGAAGGAGAGGATACGTATGTTGAAAAGCTTGCTCTGTGGTTGCTGGATACTCGTGATTCTGGTGTCGGCGGTGCTGCCCCAGATCATCCCGACGCCGGGCGAGCGCAACCGCTATACGGCATATACCCGGCACGGAGAGGTCGTGCAATATATCAGCGAACTGGCGCACCAATCCACGGCCCTGCGGGTTCAGGAAATCGGCGCCACGCATGCAGTCGATGGGTATCCGGCGAAAAGCCTGCTGCTGTGTATCCTCACCCAGGAGGGGGTCACCAGGCCGGATCAACTGGACCGCAGCAAACCCACCCTTCTGATCACGGCATCACAACACGGCAGCGAGCAATCAGCCAAAGAGGCAGCGCTGATCATATTACGCGATCTTGCGATCGGCGATCTGCGGCCGCTGCTGGCCAGGATGAATATTTTGATGATACCGCAGGCCAATCCCTGGGGCAACCAGCACGACCGCCGCGTTAATGAACTCGGTTCGGACATGAACCGCGATCATATCAAGATAGAGACCAAAGGCGTACAGGCCATTCACCGCGTCTTTCGCGCCTGGATGCCCGAAGTCACCCTGGATGTGCATGAGCGCGGCGACAATTATTACCGCGTCGCCATGGGCTGCGTCTCCAATGCCAATATCGATGCGTCGATTCAGTCCTTTTCGCGGGGGACGACCCTTGCGGAGGTGGAAAAAGCGCTCGCCAGGGATAAGATCACGTTTCAGGAATATACCGTCACTTCAGAGAACATGCCCAGCGATGCCTCGGGCGCGGATTTCAGCGACGAGGAGCTGGCCAGATGGCCACAAATCACCCGCTACAGCACTTCGGATCTGAATGATAGCCGCAACAGCCTCGGCATCTATCAGACCTATTCTTTTATCCAGGAGGGCGCCTCGCGGCACGATCTCCAAACCCTGGCCGACCGCACCTGGTATCAGAGCCGCGCCATGCGCGCTTTTTTGCAGTCGGTCGCGGCCCATGGGGCGGAGATGAGGACGCAGGTCCGCACCTTGCGTCAGAAGCTGCTGGATCAGGCTGCAACCTATGCACCTGATCATTTGGTTCACCTCAAAATGGCGTACCGTCCGGATCCCGCCCAACCCGAACTGCGCATGCTGGCATTTCAGAAACGCGACACGGCTGTGGCGGGGGTGCTCAAGGTTGATAAAAAAGCAGGGGAAAAGGTGCTGGAATCGGAACTGGAACCCATCCCGCCGGCGCAACGCAATGTGGTTACGCGTATCGAAAAAAACTGGTATCCCCTGGTGGTGCCCACCCGCAGTGTGGCGCGGCCGCTGGGGTATGTGATTCCGGCCAGTCATCAAGACATCATCGCAACCTTGCGGATGCACGGTGTCCAGATCATGATGTTCGTGCGGGACTGCCGCATGAAGGTAGAGGGCTATCTCACTGAAAAGGTGATACCTTCAAAGTACGACTATGTGGCCCCGGATACGCTGACCACCACCGCGCAGATGCTGGACATCCTTTGTAAAAAGGGTGATTTTTACATCTCCTGCAGCCAGCCCGCGGCCCTGTTGCTGCCGTGCCTGCTCGAGCCGGAGTCGGATTACGGTCTGATCCGCTACTGGAAGTATCAGATCGTCCCCGAAGCAGGCGAATATTTCTGTTTTTATCGTAATGTGAGCGAACAGAACCTGCCATTGGTGCCGTATTGCGATTGGCCGAAGTGAACAACCAATAATCTGACAGTAATAAAGGAATCCTCATGGGTGGATGAATCGACTGATTCAATTATTTTTATATCCAAACAGAATATTTAAAACCCAGAATCATAGCTGTTATGCAAGCTTGACTTTTGTGCATCGAATATGCACAGAAGCTAAATGTAGGAATCTTTTTTTATCTCAGCTGTTTTTAATCTTTGATTGCATCTTTCTGAAAAACACGCTAATTTTCTAAACTATTAAATACAGAAGATTATAGTAATGTCATAGGCGACGGGGGGGCTTATTCATTTAAGACGCTTATGTTTGCTTCTTATACAGATATGTTTTTTAATAATTTGATGAATTATGTAGAGAATTTTATAGAATATCCAGGAAAACAGAAAGTTTGAATTAATTCAAATTATCTCCGTTCTAATTCGATACCATTTTCATCGGGTTGATGTATTGCAGACAAATTAATTAGGTGTTTTGCGCTTGTGAACACAAATTGATTTAATTGCTGGCAGCAGTTTTATTTCGGCCCTTTTACATTTTACGATATTTCAGAAATTATAATCCTATGAAGAGAGGATTAATATGGTAACACTTAGTATTTATTATAGATTAGGCCACTTGATTAAAAAACCGCTCACCTATTTTCTGCTTTTTACTATTATCATATTAGTGGGAAGACAAGTAGCTTTTTGTCAAGATGATGAAGACCCTTTTAATCCTCAAAATTCTTTCTTAGATGCAAGAATTAATTTATACAAAATTAAAATCCGGCAAATAAATGAGGATGGGCGGAAAACTGATTATCGTAAAATATATACTTATGACGAGGACAATTTGCCTATTGAAATTCTAACACAAACCTGGAACGGCAAGAATTTTAATTCATCGACAAAAACAATAATCGAATGGAAGGGATCAGCTTTACACGAAGTAAAAGAATATATTCTTAAGAAGAATGGTAGTAAAATCTTAAGGTATAAAACGAAATGTTGCGGCGGCCCCAGCGATTGGGAATCGTGGTGTTATGATGTTCCCGGAATGGATGTTTGCTATGGTTATCGAATAGGACCATGGTATATGTCATGCTACTCATCTCTACCAGAAACTACAGGTTTTGAATTCAATTCTCGAGGATTGGTTTCGGTTGTAAGCACTTATAACACATGCGAGGATCCTCAACCTGTATTGTCTACTCAATCTGTAATTGAGTATAATTCACTCGGGCAGATTATATCGACAGCATTTTGGTCATCAGATTCTGTTTGTAAAAATTTTTCACTCAGAGAAACGCATAATTTTCATTATGATTTCCATCATAATAATACCGATTTCTTCATATTAGATTACGATGAAAAGGATCGATTAGTCGAGAGAAGGAATCCAGATAGAGATGAAAAATACCTCTTTTATTACGATGATCTATCTTTATTAGATCCAGTTGATCTTGAACAAAATCCAATTCTCATTGAAAACAACGAGGTTACACATTCTTATGAAAACCTCGCTTCTGCTCCGCTATCTCTATCCAGGGAAGGTGTTGCCGCAGATGGCATATCAAAACTAATTATTAGACTTGCAACTTCTGCTGTAGATACAGTCAAATTTGAAATACTTGAACCAGAATCTAGCGGGTCCTTATCAAATATTGAAAATTCTCAGCAGAGCAATGATAGCATTAAAGTAATAGCGCAATATACAAACCACGGTTATTTTGCATTTGCTAAATATCAATCTCCAGAAACTTTCGGTAATTCCTTTGCAGATTCTATTCAAAGATCGATATCTATCCAAATTTCTAATAAATCAACTCGTCAAGATACAACGATAAAAATAATAATACGTAGGCCACCTGTTGTTTTTGTGCATGGTCTATGGAGTGACGGATCAACCTGGAGTAATTTCCTTAACGTTGTTAATTTAAAATATTTTACTTATGCCGTTTCATATCCTGGTTCAACTTTTTTTCAGCAAAATCGTAATGTTGTCGCAGATGCAATCGATGATGCTATAAAAGGATACAAAGCTTCATTTAATTTAGCTGCAACAAAATGTGATGTGGTGGCTCATAGTATGGGAGGAATGCTAACAAGATATTATTTATCGATGGGAACAGATCATAAGCCCTATAGGACTGCAGACAATTTTAATCAGGGCGATATCCGGAAATTTATAACAATTGGGACTCCACATATTGGATCTATGTGGCCTAATAATTTATTTCAATATAGACATCGATATTTACAATTTTTGAACTATTCTTCGCTTTCTTTAGAAGAAGTAATGAGAAAATATGATCATCCTCTTGATGATGGCGCACTATTTGATCTTGCTGTCCCTATGGATAATTATTCTTTAAATGGAACTCACGCGATCAACTCTTCTATTGACAATCCATGTAAAGTGCATGCAATTATTTCGAAATATGATCTTCCTGGAGGGCAGACCCCGGAAGGCTTTTGGGGGACAGTAAAAGGAATTTTGGATTTTTATGGGGTAAGCGATATGCAAGAAGTTAGTGATGGCGATTTTGTGGTCTCGTTAAAAAGTCAACTTGGCGGATTGGCACCAAATTCAACAGCTTCTTATTTTACAGGGATTATGCACATAAGCGAGACCCAGAGTACTAATATTATAAACAGAGTTCAAATGTTACTTGAGATGCCATCAGAGAGCATTGTATTTGCGGATCAATTTCTTCCATTAACTCCTCCAAGTCTGGCAAAGGCAAATTCTATTAAGCCTAAAAATCATACGCTTAACAGTGTTCTTGCTGAAAATCCTGAAACTTACGTTGATCTAATATCTCCGCAAAATGGAGTTGTTTTTTCACCGAACCAATCTGTTTCAATTGAAGCACAAAGCCAGGGTGATAACTTGCTGTCGAAAGTGCTGTTTTTTACTCGAGATACTTCGTTTGTCGATGATGCACCTCCCTTTCAGTGTTCGTTTATCATCCCCAACGATGTAATTGGTAATTATTTAATAGGTGCAATTGGAAAAGATAATACAGATATTCTTACATATGATGAGGTTCAGATTAAAATTGAAACACAACTTTTGCCAGATTCAATTAAAGCTAATCCTGATTTGATTAATTTTGGTAATCTAAATCAGGAAGTGAAGTTCAATGTTATTGGATTCTATTCTGATGGTGGTATACGGAAAATTGATGAAGATGGAATAATTTATCACTCATCAGGTGAAAGCATTGCGTTAATAAATGAAGAAGGGCTCATGAGGGCAGTATCAGACGGGAGTACACGAATACTTGCAACATATCTGGGGAGATATTGTTCAGCTGACGTATGTGTAGATTTAGATCCGTCTTACAGCAGTCCCAAAATTTCATGTGATCAAACAAGGATTTACTTTGATACAATTGCATTAGGTATGGAGAAAAGTAAATCTTTTAAAATCTATAATTCTGGGAATGCTCCGTTGGTTATTGAATCAGCCAATATACAAAGCAGTCAATATAATCTTATTGAACAGCTGCCGGTGCAAGTATCTGTGGATGATTCTATTGTATTACATGTTAAATATAAACCAGATGCTCCGGATATTCATTTTTCCGAAATAATATTTTATTGTAATGATCTTGAAAACAATACATATACAATCGATTTAGCTGGAGGGTGCGAAATTATTTCTAATATTATCAACGGTAGCATAAAAATTTATCTACAGGGTCCCTATGATAGTAATTTACATCAAATGAAAAATTCTATGCAGGATCTTAATATTTTACCAAAAGTATCACCCTATACGGAGGATATAAAAACTGTAGACAGCTTTCCACCTAATACCGTTGACTGGATACTAGTTCAGCTACGAGATAGCATAGAAGGATATATAATTTATTCACAAAGTGCACTACTCAATACTAATGGGCAAATAATGAATGCTGATCAATATGGCAGTCAGTTTTCATTTAACGTGCCAAACGGAGATTATTATTTAGTTATTAAACATAGAAATCATTTGCCTGTTATGAGTAATCTACCCTGCCATATTGAATCTGGAATTATATTCAATTATGATTTTAGTACAAGTCCTGGAAAAGAATATGGATTTAAGTGTTCACAATTGGAGGAAGGCATCTGGGGATTATGGGGATGCGATGAAAATAGGGATGGTGTATTGAATACTAAGGATTATGTAAAATGGTATTCCTCTAATTGGCAAGATGAAAATGGTTATCTGCCTACAGATTTTAATCTGGATGGATTAATCACACTTGAGGATTATAATCTTTGGTATACAAATACCAAACAAAGCACAATATCAACCCTGAGATAGGAGATATTAATCAAAGATAGAGTCTATAAATATTGGTCTAGCTACGTGCATAAGGGATGATTGCCAATCGAAAAGGAGTTGCCCGACTAATGATGACAGCCTTCAGAACAAAATAAAATTGGCTGTTGCAGGTTAGGCGCTCATAGCGATTGTCCTTTATTGTGTTTACCCTAATAGATACTATCCCGTTACAGATATTGCTTTTGTAAGGTAGCTTTCGCTTGCATGCATAATTTCTCCGTTATTGGCCTTTAAATTAAAAAAACTAACCATTCACACGTACAATTTTATGACATACTTTAACATTCAACTCACTTTTAAGATCAATATGTTATAATGTAATAAGCGATTAAAATATAGCTTAAAAATAAAGCCACCACCTTCATACAAAAAAATATAAAGCCTGGTTTATCCAAATATGCTGGTTTATGAACATCAACATCTATACTGTTCTTTTCGTTATAGGCAATAATTTCTTGCTTCCTTGCCCAAGTTTTAATCAGGATTGCGGATATAAAGTATTGGGACAAATCAAAAATAAAAAACAATACTACCAAAAACAAAGACAGTTCTATAATCGCCGGGAAAATTGCAGGTGGTGTTTTGAAAAACCAACATATACCAGCTGAAGCAAAAGCAAGCTTTCTGGTTTGTTCAGAAATCTTCTCTGTATAAAAACCGTAGCTTTCCCAAACTTCTTTTAGCCTCACTTTTTAGTTCGTCCTCCTGTTGGATCTTTAGTTCCTGGATTATTGGTCGGTGCTGACGTCGGCTTTGGTGTTGGCCTTGAAGCCGGAGATTGTTGGGGTTTTGATTTACTCATTTTAATTTTTCCTTTCCTTGAGATTTTACATTTTGACTTTTGGGGGACATGGTTCATTGCCATGGCTATCGGTTCGTAGACT
>CAUJEL010000026.1 GCA_963169875.1 Candidatus Zhuqueibacterota bacterium | reverse complement strand
GTGGAACGGGATACGGTCGTTTTTCATAGAATCAGCCTGAATGGAAGCAAGCATCGGGGTGTTCGCTTCACATTGAAATCGGGTTAATTTTCAGCTGGATATCAACCAATCTTCTTTCGGTGGATTAAAATAGCCAAATCGTATCCAGGGACTCGCTTCCTTGATCCGTCGCTGCCAGACCTTTATGCCCATCCCCGCTCCTTGATAACGGCCGAGGTCGAGCGTCTGGATGTACCATTCCGGATCGATGTTCAAGTTGCGCATCTGGATATAATCAACATGATACGCGGTCACCAGTTTCTGCAGCGTTTCCATCTCGTCCGGCTGATCGGTGAGGCCTGGAAATATGAAATAATTCAGTGATATCCAGCGATTATGGGAACGCACAATTCTGAGACTCTCACAAACCTCCTCCCAGCCATAACCGCGCGGCGAATAATAGGCGTGATAAAGGGCCGGTTGGGCGCTGTTCAGGCTCACCCGGATGCTGTCGAGGCCCGCTTTGCACAAGCGCTCGATGACCTGCGGCCGCGACGCATTGGTGTTGAGGTTTATGGTCCCCTTTTGTGTGCGTTTTCGTATCAGCCGGATGGCCTGTTCCAGGGTATCCCCCTGCAACAGCGGCTCGCCTTCGCATCCCTGTCCAAAGCTGACGATAGGGCGGGGCGCCTCTTCGAGGTGCGGCACCGCCATCTCTGCGATCTCTTCAGGCGTGGGCACAAATTCGATGCGGTCCTGGGTCACTGAAACGGCCTCGGACGGCTGTTTGGAAATACAGCCCACGCATTGGGCGTTGCAGACGGGACTGGTTGGCAACGGCGCCTCCCAGCGTCCCAGTACAAAATTTTGCGCGGCGGGACAGCTGTAACACCGCACGCATTTTTCCACGAGATGTTTGACCAGGCGGTTGCCGGGATAGCGCTGCAGCGTCGCCTGCGCCTGCTGTTCGATGAGCGCGTGGTTCATCAACGCGGGATCCTGACGGATATCGGGATCCACCCTGAAACCGGTGACGCAGAAATCGTTATTATGCCAGCCCACGGCGCTGTAAGCGAACAAGGGCAGCCGCACCGCGCCGATTTGCGTTTCGTACGCGGCCAGGTGCGTCTGGGTATAAGCGGGTGCCATGAAGCCGCCCACCGCATAGACCGGTTTGCCATGATAGCGTTTGAGGGTGATGATGCGCTTTTTTTCTGGATCGTAGGCAAGCGGATGGCGCTGCGGCAGCTGAAACAGCGCACTGCCAAAGGGAAGCGGGATGAAATCTTCCGGTTGGAGTCTCACCGTGTACAGCAATTGCCTGCCAACCATCTCAAGATCGGGCACTTCAAAGATCTGACCCTGAGCATCACTGACAACCAGCTGCGGCGCCTGCGTTTTGCGATTTTGCATAGACTTAGAAGAGAAGGAAGTTCACCACACCACCGCATCCAAGGGCAGCCGTAGAAATTGGCACACCCGCCCGGTAGAATTCTAACCGAAAGTACAAAATAATTTATTATTTTCAAAGAGATTTTCTTGTTGTTCTCAAAAGGGTTTCATGCTATATTGGGGCTGAATATGAGGTGAACAGGTAAAAGGGAAATATGAAAGAAAAGCAACGTTCACAAGGGCATGAGGATGCCCCGCCCGGCACCCGGGTTACGCTGGTCCGCGCATTCAGCAAAAAGGGCGTGGGCTCGCGGCAGCAAGCCCGCGACTGGATTCTCAACGGACGCGTCAGCGTCAACGGCCAATTGGAGCACTTTCTCTACGCCTGGGTGGATCTGGATCAGGATGTGATCGCCCTCGATGGCCAGCCAATCGGCAAACCACCGGAAAAGATCTATCTTTTGTTTCACAAACCGGTTGGCTATCTCACCACGCGCATGGATCAAAAAAAACGCAAAACCATCTATGATCTGCTGCCTGCCTTCGCTTCATGGGTTTTTCCCGTGGGGCGGCTGGACATGGACAGTGAAGGCGCTCTTTTGCTCACCAATGACGGCCCCATGGGGGAATGGCTCATCCACCCCGACAGCCATGTCAGCAAAATATATCACGTCTGCCTGGATCGTCCGTTGCGTGAAGAGGATCGCCTTCATCTCGAGGCGGGCGTCGATCTGGATGGTTACAGGACTAAACCGGCGCACGTCACCCTTGTGAAGAAATCGGATGACATGTTTTGGGCCGCCATTGAGATATCAGAAGGTAAAAACCGCCAGGTGCGGCGCATGTTCGCCGCCTTTGGATATCAGGTCATCCGTTTGATTCGCATGCAGATCGGGCCGTTGCTGCTGGGAGAGCTCGGACCCGGCGAATGGCGTCCGCTCACGGATGACGAACTGGCCCTTCTTGAGACCCTGCGGCCCGGAAAATAAAAAAAAGGCTGTCCCAATGACCGGGACAGCCTTTCTGTTATTGTAACGGGGTGAGGGGGTCTATTTCAGGAACATCATGCTGCGTTTCTGTTCAAAATTGTTGATTCTGAGCGTATAGATGTACATGCCGCTCGGAACCGTCATGCCGCTATTATCCTTACCATCCCAGACTTTCATATGGGCGCCCGCGTTGAGACGGCCGCTGACCAATGAGCGCACGATTTCGCCGCGCACATTGTAAACTGTCAAAGCAACCTCGCCGGCATCCTTCAGCGTGAAGCTGATCCTGGTTTCCGGGTTGAACGGGTTGGGATAGTTCTGATCGAGAACATGTTCGGTCGGAAGTTCAACCACCGCCGTGACAGGCCCATGGGTATTGAGACGGCCCTTGTAATCCATGTCGACCAGTTTATAATAATAGGTTTTGGCCGGCGCCAGATCCGAGTCATCCAAATACTGGTAGGCATGCACCGAAGAGGTGGTGCCGTAGCCCTGGATCAGGTCCTTATTGATGCGGGTGTAGACGCCATCCTGAAGTTCGGAACGGAGAATGTGGAAGCCCATGTTTTCCGTCTCGGACTGCGTCACCCAGTTCAACTGCACCCGTCCCTGCGCACTCTTGGCGGAGAAGGAGCTCAATTCCACCGGCACCAGGATATGAACCTGGGCGCAGGCGATATTGTTGGACAGGTCCGGATCGAACGAGGTGCTGCTGACGGTCACGCAGTTGTCTATACCGCCCAGTTCCAGCGTGGTGCGCATCAGGATGCGATAGGTGATAGTGCCACCGACCGGCATCATTGGTTCATGCCAGATCAGCGGATTGGGCCCTTCATCCTGAGCCCGATCCGCGGAGAGGAACTCCAGCCCGGCGGGCAGGTTGTCGATCACCGTCACGTTGTGGGCGACGTCGGGTCCGTGATTGGTGACTGTGATGATGAAGGTCAGGGAATCGCCGCGATAGATGTAGCTGCGATTTTCCTCGATCACCTTCTCGATTTCGAGATCGGATTCCGAGTTTTCCACCATACCGGCATCCCACATCCTGTATTCGGTGTTACTGACGACGTTGAAGGCGATGGTTCGTCCGGTGCCAGGATCAGCATCAGAATCATGTGCATCATCGGTAGCGTCCATCACGGTGAAGTGATATCCTGGCAGCAGAACGAATGCAACCCGATAGCTGCCCGGGGGCACATTCTCGAACTTGTAGGCGCCATTCACATCGGTGTATGTCGAGGCCAGGATGGTCTGATCGCCGCCGGTGAGCAGCATCACCTGCACGTTGGCGATGCCGGGTTCTTCCAGGTCCTGCTGGCCATCTCCATCGAGATCATTCCAGACATAATCGCCGATGAGGATATGGCTGTCCGGAGGTGGCTCGTAGGGAACCAAACCGGCATCCCAGGTCAGGTAGTCGTTATGGAGCACCGTGGTGAAGGCATCGGTGATACCGGTGACTTGATTTGCATCCGAATCCAGGGCAGGATCACCACCCTGGTTTTTGGCGGTGAAAGCATAGCCGCCCGGGAGAACAAATCCAATTTTATAGGAGCCAGCCGGTCTGTCTATGAAGAGATAGAGGCCGTCAGCATCCGTAACATCGCTCGAAATCAGCGTTTCATCGACGCCGCTCAGCAAATTCACGGTGACGCCCGGCACGCCTGCTTCGCCGGGATCTTGCACGCCATCCTCATCCGCATCGAGCCAGACGCGGTCGCCTATGTTGATGTCGTTGTCACCAGGTCCTTCCGGCTGTACGGTGATGATCACGCAGCTGTTGTTATCGGTCAGGTCGGGATCCTTGTTGGGACCAGTCACCCAGGCGCAGTTTTCCAGCTCGCCAAGGATGGTGCCGATGCGGACCTGCACCTCATAGGTGCGCGACTCGCCGGCTGGCAGCAGAGCTTCCACCCAGATCAATGGATTGGGTCCATAATCCTGATGACGAGTGGCGGAGAGGTATTCGATACCCTCCGGCAGGAGGTCATAGATGCGGACATTGGTGACATCGTCAGGACCCTGGTTGGTGACGGTGATGACAAAGGTCGTTTCGTCGCCGGGTCTGAGGGTGAGATCGCTGTCTGCAACGGTTTTCAAAACGCGCAGATTGGAGACTTTTTTCGGGATCATGCCTGCGTCGAGATTCATGCGGGAAATATTGCCCGGAAAATAGAACGCACCGGTCAATCCCGTATTCGGATCTGCATCCGAGTCGACGTTCTGATCCTGGCCTACGCGCGGCGCTGTGAAGAAGAAATATTGCGGCAAAATCCACTCAATACGATAGGTGCCGGCACCGACATCATCAAAAGAATAATGGCCGGCCACATCTGTTGTGGTGCTGCGAATGGGCGTATCTGTGATGCCATCGAGCAACCGTACGGTCACATTGGGCAGACCTTCTTCGCCATTATCCTGCAGGCCATTCTGGTTCTCATCGATCCAGACCCAATCACCGATCTCTCCACCCGGCTGGTACGGACCGTTGAAAAGCAGATCATTGGGCCAGAAGATGAACTGGTTGCCATTATCCGCATAAGGGGTGGGATGGGTAACGCAGATGACCGCGCGCCACCAGCCGGATTCCGGATTCTGGATGACATCGCCGCCTATTGCGGGAAGATCGGGAGCGGGCGGATCGGTATTCCACAAAGCATTTCCGGAAGCCGTTCCCGGATATTCGACGCCGCTCGGACTGAAGTAGGTGACCGAAACCCCGGCATTGTCCAGATCGAAATTGAACAGATGCAGGCTTTGCAGATTTGCTACTTTGAAGTAAAATGTATTGCACAGTTCGCCTTGTCCGATATACTGAAAGGCTGTCCGTTTGGCGAACAGCTTGATTTCATTGCCATTGGCGGCATTGTTGTCCGCATCGCCATTTTCGATACCGATCTTGTAGCCATTTTGATCGTCGCCATCAACCCGAACTTGCAGCAAATATTGTCCCGGACCGTGATCGCCAAGGCGGAGGTCAAAAAAGTGGACCCACTGCTGGTTGCTGGTCACATCACCCCCGGCGTATACGCTCTGAGCGATTGGCGCGTTCGTGGGTGAATAGAGGGTGAACGTGGTTGCTTCCCAGCCATTGCCTTTTTGTTCATCCGTGTCCGTTAAACTCTGTTCGCTGGTGCTGTAGGATTCAGGATCCCAGAGTTGAATGCGAGCGACAAAGTCAGGATTCAATCCAGGCGGGACTTCAACCACAAATTGGTGCGCTGCATTACCGTGGTCACGATGGGTCCAATAATCTCCATCATCGAACTCAGAATCAGGTCCGTTGGTTTGCATCAGCACGTTCTCTTTCATGGGCAGAACGACTTCACTGGACACCGCGATGGGTACCCATGCCGGCTGAAAGAAGAACGCCATCATCACAAACAGCATCAACCCTTTCCCAAGCCTGACGCAAAGTTGCCGATTCTTGCTACTCATTTTATTACCTCCTAAGAGTCAGGAATTCCAAAAAAAAAAATTAAAACCGACCAAAACTGCCTGTTACTATTAATAATTCTCCACCGCCGCTTCCCACACCCTCCTTTCTTATATACTTTTTGTTACGCCTGTAACCCTTGTTTGTCATAAATGTTTGACATTTTATCATTTGGCAAGATAGATTAAGCAAATAAATAACATATAATTAGATAACTATTTAAATTGCTCCTGCACCCCTAATTTCTCAAAAAGCGTGCCAGATTTGCAGATAAGCGGCATTATCTTTAGCCGGACCCGGTTCACCCCGGAGGCGACTGAAAAAAAGTCATGGAAAAGTTGCGAGATTATTGTAAATTTTCACGACGCAGGAGACTATGTAAATGGTGGCAAGGTGATCAGCTCAGATTCTATCTTTCGCGCTTTCGGTTACCGCAATTACCGTCTCTTTTGGACGGGCCAGGCGGTTTCATTGATCGGCAGCTGGATGCAGCGGGTGGCCATGGCGTGGCTGGTCTATAAGTTAAGCCGGTCGCCGTTCATGTTGGGTCTGGTCGAGTTCGCCGGGCAAATGCCCGCTTTCCTGCTAGCCCCTGTCGCCGGCGTCTATCTGGATCGCTGGAACCGGTTGCGGATCCTGCTGATCACGCAGATACTGCTCATGTTGCAGGCGCTTCTGCTCTCCATCCTGGTGCTGGGAGAATGGATTACCATATGGCAGCTTTTTCTGCTCAACATCTCTTTCGGGCTCATCAACGCCTTTGATCAGCCGGCGCGTCAGGCCATATTGCATGATATCATCGAGCGCAAGGAGGATATTGGCAATGCCATCGCCCTTAATTCTTCCATGTTCAATGGCGCACGCCTGGTGGGCCCCTCCATCGCCGGGTTTGTCATCGCCTTTGTCGGGGAGGGCTGGTGTTTCCTCATCAATGCATTCACGTTTATCACGATCATTGCCGCCTTGCTCTTCATCCGCACGCGGCAGGTAGCGCCTCTGGATGGCCAACTTCCCATTTGGGCCAGCATGAACGAAGGCTGGCGTTATGCCTATCGCACGTTTCCCATTCGCACCATCCTTGTTCTGCTAACCTGGGTCAGTCTGATCGGAAATCCTTATTCCGTGCTCTTGCCGGTTCTGGCCAAGGATGTTTTTCATGGGGACGCCAGAGTCCTCGGATTCCTGACAGCGTCCACTGGCATCGGGGCCCTCTACGGGGCGTATCATCTGGCGCGGCGGCGGAGTGTGTTGGGGTTGGAAAAGCTGATGCTCGCGGCTGTACTTTCCACAGCCTTCGCTTTTGTGCTGATTTATGTGTGGCAAATCTACTGGCTGGCGTTGATTTTTTTCATCTTTGTCGGCTTTGGGCTCATGTCCGTGTATTCATCCGGGAATACCATGCTGCAATCCATCGCCGCGGAGGACAAACGCGGCCGTGTCATTTCGCTCTATACCATGACCTTTCAAGGCATGACACCGGTGGGATGTTTGCTGGCCGGTATCATCGCCAAGCACTGGGGCGCACCGGCCACTTTCCTCACATCGGGTTTGCTACTGATCCTCAGCGCCGCCATCTATACCCTGTTCATTCCGCGCATGCAGCAGCATATCTGGCATTTTTACAGTGACTCAAAAAATCATGAATAACTGAACCTTTTTGTGGGGAAAAAAACTGTTCTGAGGATTGCCATGATGATTGCAAAATTTACATCCGGCGAGAAAATCTACCTGCGTCCCATCCTGGAGAGCGATGCGGAACTGGTCTGGTACGGAAAAAACGATCCGGACGTGCGCGAGACCTTGTTCCTCTTCACGCCCATGACCCTGGCGCAGGTGCATGGCGAACAGCAGGCATGGACAGCAAATCGAGAAACCGTGCTGTTCACCATTTGCAGTCTGGCTGATAACACGCCTGTCGGGCAGACGGCTTTTGTGCGCATCGACCAAATCAGCCGCGCCGCCATTTTCTACATCGCCATCTATGATCCAGCGTACTGGTCCAGGGGATACGGCGGGGAGGCGACCCGCTTGATGGTGCACTACGGGTTTGATGTCCTGAATCTAAATCGAATTCAATTGCATGTTGCCGCCGAGAATGAGCACGGCGTGGCGGCGTATGAACGGGCTGGTTTCAGGAAAGAAGGGGTGTTGCGGCAGGCCATGTACCACCATGATCGTTACGTGGATTTTTTCGTCATGGCCATTTTGCGGGAAGAATATTATCAGAAGAAATAAGCTGTTCTGCTCATTAACTGCCGCGAGCGTCAGGGACGCCGGGTTGTTTTATCGGAATTATCGAATGAGAATGTATTTGGTTTTTGTCTCAGTCCTGTAAGCTGCTATCGATGCTATTTTTATGTTTTTCTATTCTTTGCACGCCTCTGCGCGCATGGCGGTGAATAATTCAGGCTAATAAGGGCTGCATACAAAAGAATGCGCATGCAGCCCTGTCAGGTTAACGGTTATTCTGATCGTTTCGGTTTTTTGCTGAAACTGCTGAGGATGATACCGACCCCGATGATGATCAATATGAGCGGCCACAGGTCCTGAATGGCTTCGATCGTCAACCAGGAGACATCCAGGTCGTCGAGGATCGCCACCAGGCCAAAAAATGTCAGGATGGCGCCCGGGATGAGCACGCCCCAGTCCTGCGGCTTGAAGGCATAAAGGACTAAAAAGCTTATGCCAAAGGCGAGCAATACAATCGTCCACAAGTCCACTTCCCAGAGAAACTGGAAAACGCCATAATTTTTTAAAAACGTGAACAAACCGCATATCAACAGAAAGCTCCCCCAGAAAGAGGCATTCTTGTCGCCTTTGGCCACTGACATCATCGACATGGCGCCGAGTATGAGCAGCGCAATCGGATAAATCTCGTTCCAGCCGAAATCAAAAAATCCCATCCGCCGCAGCAGCAAGCCACCCCCTATGAGGATGAGCATTACGCCAAAAGTAAGGTTGGAAGAATATTTTTTCATTGCAGACTCCTTGATTTTATTTGCGACAGTCTCAGAGCGTGTCATATATTGTGCAAGAGAACAATAAAAACCGCATTGCTATCTGTTAATACGAATCACAACGGGAGATGTTACAGGGGAACATCACTCCTGTTGCATGCTTCATGGCTGCTCCGCCTGTCCGGTCATGGGCACGAAACGCACGGGGATGAGGTTCTTGCGGTTGAGCTGGCCGTCCTGGTGCCGCTCTATCAAGACCAGTTCCTGATAATGGGAACCCAGGGGCAGAATCATGCGTCCGCCGGGCGCCAGCTGTTGCAACAACGGCTCGGGGATTTCCGCGGGAGAGGCCGTCAACATGATGACATCGAACGGGGCGTATTCAGGCCAGCCGAGATAGCCATCGCCGCAGCGGACCTGCACATTGGCATAGCCCAACTGCTTCAGCCGCTGCTCCGCCTGTGCGCAGAGCGGCTCGACGATCTCGATGCTGAACACCTTATCCGCCAGCAGGCTCAATACAGCCGCCTGATAGCCGGATCCGGTCCCTATTTCCAGCACCTTGTCCGTGGATTTGACCGCGATTTTTTCCGTCATATAGGCCACGATATAGGGCTGTGAGATGGTTTGGTCGTAACCGATGGGCAAGGGATGGTCTTCATAAGCATATTCAATTTGATTGGGATGGACGAAGAGGTGCCGCGGCACGGACTCCATGACATTGAGCACGCGTTCATCGGCAACACCGCGCGCCTTGATCTGTTCCGAGACCATTTTTTGGCGGCTGAAGTGCCAGGCATCGTCTTTCTGAAGGGTGGATTGTGGCGATTCGCTCTTTTGGTTATTCATACAGATGTTTCCTCCCAGGTACAGCACCGCGAGCATTAACAGGGGAAATGATTTCACAACGGCCTCCACTCATGTCCGGTAATGGATGATCCCGACCGCGAACATGGCCGCAATCATCAGGATGGCAATCAGCCAGGCGGTCTGACTGAAGCCATATAAGGGGATAAAAAAGCTCGCCAGACCCAACGCGCCGCACGCACCGCCAGCCATATCCGCGGCGTAAATGACACCCGGGTGATACTTCTCTGCGAGTCCGGCGTGAATAGCACAGACAAACGGGAAAATGGCCCCCGTGAGGGCGCCGCCGCCAGCCATCCAGAGAAAAAAGCCTGTTCTGCTCATGGAGGTGCTCATCCATGTCAGCAGCGGTGTCAGGCTGGTGCAGAACAGGGCGACGGCTGCCAGCAACAGGATGAGCCTCGCTTCACCGTTGCGACGGCTCCAGCGCATGCCCAGCCACGCACCGCATGCCAAGCCCGACATGAAGGCTGCCAGGGCCAGGCCGATCTGCTCATAAACCGCGCCGAAAATGGTCTGAAGTGCCATGATGCCGATCACGTCCAATGACATGGCGGCGAATCCCGCTGCAGCCGCGACAAACATGAGCATGTGCTGGCGCTGATTATTCCGCGGCGGCCGGGTCCACCATCCAACCAGGCAGATGATCAGGCCACCCGTCCACAGGGTGATCACGCATTCATAGCTGAGATTAAAAATATATTTGCTGACTTGCGGCCAGCTGTTGAACACTTTTTGCCACACCATCAGCTCCATATAATAAACAATGGGTTTGAAATCGAGATTCCTGCGCCCGCCACCCTGGTCCAATAAGGTTGTGAAAAAAGAGATGCGTTCCGGTGGCAGCAGCGATTTGAACATCAGAGGCGAAAAATGAAGGTGGTGCATATTTTGGGCGCGATACTGATGCGTGAGCGAATCCGGATTCAGCGTGATCGCGGAACCCGGACTGGCCAGGTAAAGGGCATTGTTGCCGGGAACAGCCCGGACGGCGACGAATGCACGGCGTAAACCCTGATAAATCGATCTGTTCAGCAGCAGCAGCTCTTCTCCGAGATAATTTTCCCCGGCAGGAATATGACCCAGCGCCAGCATACCGCGGGCGCCAAGCCTGGCGCGTGCGAGAGTGAAGAATTCTTCCGTGTAAAAGCGGTTGGACACAGCGCCCGCCGGCCTGCCGGCCATGACCACAATCATGTCGTATATGGTTTGCGGGTGTTTTAATAAATACGCCCGGCCATCGTCGAAAACGACCTCTATTTCCAGAGAGTCCCAGCGGCTGCGCTGCGCGCCGGTGAGCTGCTCGCGTGACAATGAAAACGCCACGCTGTCCATCTCCAGGTACGTGAGCCGGGTCTGTGGATAACGCGCCAGTTCTGCGGCCAATCCTCCCATGCCCCCGCCGATGAGCAGAACATGCCGGTGTTGCAGGGGCGTCTGATTCATCACCACAGCGGCAATGGCTTGATTATGGATTTCTTCAGGCAGGGGCGGCTGATTCATCACCACGGCGGCAATGGCTTGATTATTGATTTCTTCAGGCAGGGGCGTCTGATGGAGGCTGTTTATATAGAGATGTTTTTCATCCTCCCACCCCAAAATGGTCACTTCGCCATAGCGGGAGTTCGCTTGGGTGATGAGCCTGGCGCCCGGCGCCAACAGGTTCCAGTACGATTTCGCCAGCCGGTTCTCCAGTTTGATCGCGAGCGGACAGGCAGCCGCGAGCAAGCACAGAGCAATCAATGCCAGGGTTCTTTTTTTTCGCAGGGTGTGGTAAAGCAGCATCAACAGAAAAAAGAGCAGGCACAGGAGGGGAATGGGCGTCAGTTGCTGCACGAGGACGAACGTGAAGAGGAGGCTGCCGATGACGCTCCCGGCTGATTCGAAAACATAGATGGTGGCGGCGGGTTGGGCGTTTGCGGCTGCTGCCAGCGCCGCCAAATGATGAAAAGCGGCGCCCAGGGCAAAACCCGGCGTGGCCAGACCCAATGCCGATACGGCAACCAGTGGCAAGATGCCGGGATATTCACCGGGTGCGATCATGAATATCCAGCGGATGTAAGAGAGGCCAATGAGGAGGATGATCGCGAAGCCGGCTGCGGCCAGCTGCAGCACGAGGGCAAAAGAGAGCCGGGGGACCGCTTTCATCACGCCAAAATAGGCGCCCAATCCCGTCCACAGCATCCAGAAGACGAGGACGATGCCGACCAGCAGCTCGTTACCCCAGAAGATGGCCAGAAAGCTGCGCAACAAAATAATCTGCAGCAGGATGGCAACGCCGCCTAATATCATGGCTGCTATCTTGATACGGCGCATGCTTGACCTCCAGATCGGGCGGGGGAGAGAGGGGGTGATCCCTCGATGGCTTCGTTTACTTTATGGTTCTCTTAACTTTAAATTCGCTTCCGCATCCCTAATTTATGAAAAATGAACAGAGAATCAAGTAATTTCAAACAAAAACTTGCAATTTTCAAATTCTCTGCTAAATTTATAGATTATAAACGGTTATTTTTTTCAGGAGTCAGGTATGCCAAGACGATTGATGGGTGGTTTACTGGTGTGTGGATTGGTATTGTTTCATTGTTCCGAGCCTACCGAAACGGAGACGAAACCGCCTTCTCCGCCGGCCATGGTGGTTGTCGCCGGACCGCGTTCAGCCAACGCACCCGCTGAAATCATGCAGAAAGCCAACGAAATAACGAACTATTTTACATTCATTTCAACCACCCTGCAGGATATCAGCGGGGTGACGCCGGAGAGCAATGGTAACATCTATAACTGGCAAGTGGCCATCGATGCGGGAACCATGATCATGAAGGTCAAGGCGGTGCGCAGATCCGACCAATCCGTGGACTGGACGGTCATTTTTGATGGACTGGCCAGTGACAGCACGCTGTATGTCAATCGCACCATTTTCATCGGCAAAGTGGGGGCAAAGAATCGTTCGCAATCCTGGACCTTTTACGATATTTTTTCCGGCGCTGTCACGCAAAAAATATCCTGGATCATGGACGGCGATAACCATCTGACGGTGCATCTCAGCATGGAGGCCATCAAAGCGGTGTGGCAGATCGTCAATCGCGCTGATTACTCTGGCCTCTATCGTTTCGAACAGGACGGCACCGAGCGCTTTGTCGCCCAGTGGATCAGCGATGGTTCCGGCACCTACACGGATAAAACCGGAAGCGTTCCACAAACCGGTACATGGGATTAGGATTATTGAACAAGCCGAGACGGAGCAGGAGAAGGCCATGACAGAGAAGGATGAGGAGCATAACAGAATCGAGACGCCGCTGCGTTATCTTTTCCGGCGCGCCGTCGTGGCGGTGGCCTTTTCTCCGCGGATCAAAGCGGTGCTGAATGAGTCTTTCCATTTTTTGCAGCAGATCGAGGCGGAGCCTGTCATTCTGCACGTGGGAGAGGATACACCCGCCGCGCGATCACGGCTTGAAGCAGCCATACAGAATTCCGATTTTCGCGATCGTAAACCGTGTTATCTCATCGAGCGCGGCAGCCCCGTTGAAACCCTGGTCAGAGTGGCCCGGGAGCAGCATGCGGATTTGATCGTGGCGGGCGCCATGAAAAAAGGCAGCTTCTGGCGCTACTTTGTGGGGTCGGTGGCAAAAAGGTTGCCCAAGGAATCGCCGTGTTCACTATTATTTTTTACCGATCCCAAGGAGCAACCCTCTGCCATCGAAAGAATCCATTGCGCGGTGGAGTATGACCGCAAGGCGCGATTGGCCGTCCAGGCGACCATGGCCATGGCAGAAATGCTCAATGTACGGGATTTGATCTTTACACACACTTTTCTCGATGCGGCTTGCGACCTTAAAAAGTCGCAAAATCAGAGTGCAGAGGATATTCGCAAAATGTATCGCCGCCAGGACCGCCGTTTGCAGCGCTATCTGGACAAATTCGCGGGCCCCGGACTGTACTATCGCGCGCAGTGCCTTTACGAACGCGCGGCCAACAGCACGCTGACGTTTTCCCGTGAGATTCGCGCCAATCTTTTCATAGCCTCCGGGCCGCACACACAAAACAGCCTGTGGAGCCGGCTGGCGCAGCAGGATGTCGAAAGCGTATTTCGCGATTTACCCTGCTCCATTTTACTCACGCGCAAACCCAGATACCACGTCTCCTGAGTCATCACGACCGCTTTTACGGCGTTTTTTTCTTCAACCACAAGGATATTTTTCCCGGGCCTGCGGCGCCAGTCTCGATGACAAAGAGAGAGTCACCGCCCCGTGATACGGTCAAGGCATTGGGATATTGCAGGGGGGGATTGCCGCCTGCGAGGTGGGCCGACAATTGGCCGGCGCGATTAAAGATGGTAATCACGCCGCGATCGCTGTGTGGTACATAGACAAAATCTGCGGCATCACTGGCAACGCGCCCCGTGCCAACATCCACGGCCGCGAGATCGTGGTCGCGCCAATAGCGGGCGCGATATCCCTCAATGGCGCCATTCCAGCACTGCACGCCCCCATTGGTCTGGTCGGTGATAAAAACGCGGCTGCTGTTCTTCAGCACAGCGATGTCATTGCTGCTGTGATCGATGCCAAAGGGACTGCCGCTGATTTCAATGCCCAGGGGGGTGAGGACATGAAAGCGCGTGGTGTGGTCCTCGAGCACAAACAAGCGCCCTGCCTGGTCACAATCCAGGGCCGTCGCCTCAAAATCCAGCTGGATGGCGGGCATGGGCAAACCATTGCCGGTTTTGTAGCGGTAGATGACCGCTGGTTCCTCCGCCGTGAGCACGCACATGATGTCGGGCGGGGAGAAGGCGAGCGCGGCAACCGTACCCAGATTCCGGGTGGTGAGATCGACGGACATGGCCTGTTTGATGGGAGAGAAAGCGGCTGCCTGTCCGCGCGGTCGCAGCACAACCAGACGATCGTTCTGCGCCGATCCCACCCAGATTTGCGCGTGGTTGTCAATCTCAATGGCAGTCGGTTCCATAAAGAGGGGACCAAATGTCCCTTTGCAGATAAAGGACTGGTTGCGCGCCAGAATGGAGAGCGACCAGATGTCACTGTATCCCTGATTCCGCTTGAAATGTCCGCCCGATTCCTGATGATCGTCCCAGGCGTATATCCTGAAGCGAAAATCCAGTCCGGCCGCTTGCGCATCGAGAGGGTTGTCGGTGATATACCAGTCTTTGAAATTTTTCATACGGCTCATGGGCACTTGCACGCCGGAGCGCGGCGGCCAGGTGCGGTCATAGAGCAGATGAATGCCCCCCGTCTCCGCACCGCCCTTGTTATCGTGAACGCCGGACGGATCGGTGATTTTGGCGGCTATTTTGAATTTTGTATCCGCATAGACTTCGACCGGCAGGGTAT